>JAFAAT010000303.1 GCA_023426425.1 Bacteroidota bacterium
TGATTGGCAGATCGGGAAATTACGTGGCCAAAAACGTGACGATTCAGCCCAGCAGTACGAATAAGGTGACCATCGTGGTGACAAAAGGAAGTCTGAGTTTTGCCTATGAGAACAATCTGAAACGCCCGGTTTCGGAATTCAATGCGGTGGTGAAGCGAAATTTCGAGCGCCAGCCCCTGGTAGGACAGAAATGTACAGATCAGCTGGAGTATGAATCTGGCAATTACCACATCGAGATCAACACCCTGCCTGTATCACGCAGAACAGTGGACCTGGACTTTGGTGTCAATGTAAGGATAGACCTTGACGAGCCGGGCTATGTGCAGTTTACAAACACAGAGGCAAAAGGTAAGATTTCGCTGTACTATCCCCTGGGTGATCAGTTCGTGCCTTTCCATGCATTGCAGATCCCCGGAAATCCTGAGGCTCAGAAGGTGAGGCTGCAACCAGGAATCTACGAAGCGCATTTTAAGAAACACCCTAACATTCCGGTGCATGACGAAACTATAGTCCGTTTCTCTGTAAAAAGCAACGACACGACTTTAGTAGAGTTACAGTAAAGTTTTAAATTGAGCCTTCTTTTTCCAGGCCAATGCAGGAGATCATCATTAAAGAAATCAATTCACGCAGTGAGGAGTACCCGCAGCTGGTACAGTTCCGTAACCGGATGCTGCGCCAGCCACTTGGGCTGGACATTTATGCTGAAGACCTTTCTGACGACGAGAAAGATATCATACTGCTGGTGATGCAGGATGTAGAGATCGTAGGCTGTGTGATGCTGCATCCCGTAGACGAAAACACTGCGAAGCTGCGCCAGATGGCGATAGCGGAAAAGCTGCAAGGCAAAGGGATCGGCAGGGTGCTTGTAGAAGACGCCGAGCAGGCAGCCAAAGAATATGGCTTTACCAGGATCGTGCTGCACGCAAGGGAACACGCGACCCATTTTTACGCCAAACTCGGATATAAACAGTTTGGAGAACCCTTTACCGAAGTGACCATTCCGCATATAGCTATGGAAAAAACTCTGGCGTGAGAAAGTTCAGAAGAGGTGATGGCACTGAGATCAGGCTATACACAAACAGCGCTCAGCTGCCTGAGGGCTGGAGTGCACTGATACCACCCAAACACTTCCTTGAACTTGACAACATCAGGCGCTCAGAATCCTATGGCTTTCCTGATCTGAGTTTCCTTTACGCCGTCGCATCCAGGAACGGCAGCCCGGTAGCTGTAGCTTATTTCCAGGTCTACCAGCTTAGGAAAGACAATCTGGATGAGGCACAGCTTTCGCAGGCACAACGACTGGCCTGGCGTGGTTTCGTCAATACGTTGCGACCAAAACTTCTCATTGCAGGTCACCTGTTCCGGCATGATATCTGCTCCTTCTACTGGAACCCGCAGCAATCGGACTACGAAGCCTACCAGCTTTACCAGGCCTGCATTCAGAAAGCGCTTAGAGCATCCTGTGCCATGGCGGTCTTGGCTAAAGATATTCCTGTTTCGCTTGCTACCTATTTTCAGCACTACGCACCGGAATACTTGTTGCTGCGCAACGATATCTCCATGGAGATGCACATACCTGCTGAGTGGCAGTCGATGAAAGACTATGAGAAGTCGCTCAAACATAAATATGCACAACGATTCCGCAAGGTGAGGCAGCGCTGGAATGAACTGGAGATAAGGGAACTGAACACCGCGGAAGTGGAGGAGCAGCAGGAAAATATCTATAGCCTTTACCAACAGGTGAGCAATCGACAGCAGGTGCGTCTCGGGTTTCTTAGCAAGGACTACCTCCCTGCACTGAAGCGTGAAAATCCTGAGCAGCTAAAGGTCTGGATGGCCTGGTATGAAGAGAAGCCAGTGGCATTCTTCAGCGCCTGGTTACACAACACTGCCTTTGATATGTTCTATATCGGTCTTGACTATGAACAGAACGAAAAGCTCCAGTTGTATTTCAACATCCTGTTCTTTGCGGTAGAGCAAGGCATTCATTTCAACAAGCAGAAGATAATATTGGGGCGAACTGCCCTGGAAGCAAAAGCCCGCCTGGGTTGCAAGCCTCGCTACCTCTCCACATTTCTCTACATCCGGAACAGCATGGTGCGCCAGGTAATTACCGGGCTTCAGAAGCGCATCCATTCACAGGAAGGCGAGTGGGAAAACAGGCACCCGTTCAAAGAGCCTGCAGCAGAATAATCAGCGTTCTTCCAGGATTGGGATGCAGTTAAACTGCCCTATCAGAATCGTGTCATAATGATCCGCCTTCTGAAACAGATCGGCAAACATCTCCTCCCCTGATTCCAGGTTGATATCCAGGTCGTAAATGAGGCTACTGAGCACGACACTGCCTTCATGCACCGAAAAGAATTTTCCTTCCAGCTTGAAGTTCTCCCGCAGCAGGTAGGTGTATAGCTCTTTAATTCCCTGCCGCGGCAACTGACATAAGAATGCATCGCTGATGATAAAGTAGTTTTCGGGATTATAGCTGATACGCACCTTTGCTGAACCTTCTTCTATTTCCCATTTATTCTGTCCGGTGCGCGCCAGCTCTTTGCTATAGCCCAGCTTTTCAAGGATCTGCTCAATAGTACGTGCTATCCCGGACACTGCTTCTTCTTCGGCTTCATCCTTAAGCGGGAAGTCAATTTCAGTACCACAGTTAGGGCAGTACTTATTCATATCCAGGGTCTGCTCAGTAACCAGCGTACTGCACGAGGGGCAGCGTATCGCCACTTCACCCTTTATCGTGTTGTACTCTTCAAGCGCTTCGCGGAGATAGCTGACCGGAAGCGCAAAGCCAAGGTTGTCACCTCCTTTGATAATAAAAGTATTCACTCCTACTACATCACCTTGTGTATTGATAAGTGGCCCACCACTGTTGCCGGGGTTGATAGCAGCGTCAATCTGGATGTACTTTAATCCCTGTTGCACACGGTCAACTCTTGAAATCACGCCTTGCGTGGCAGTATAGTTCAGGCCATACGGGTGACCGATAGCAATTACAGTGTCTCCGTCATTGAGCGATTTATAGTCACCCAGTTTCAGCGCAGGCAGATGCCGCATGTCAACCGGGGGATGCAGAAAAGCCAGATCAAATTTCTCGTCGGTGAACAATACCTCAGCCAGTCTTTTGTCGAAAGTCATGCCCTTTACCGTCACCTTCCTGTTATCTTTCACCACGTGATTGTTCGTAACAATCAGGTCGTAGTCAATGAGGTAAAATCCGGTACCTGTGCCCGATTTGGTTGCAATCTGCACAACAGTGCTCTGGTAGCGCTCTATGATTTGTTGCATGCTCATCTTCAATCTCTCTTGGTCTCCAGGTTTAGGTTAGACAGGTATTCACTAAAATCGAGGCCAAAGTCATAGAGGCTATCATAGGATATGCGGTTGTGATCCCATTTCAGGTGTTTGAACTTATTCTTGAAGCGTGCCACAGCCTGGTCGACACCCGCTTCAATTGGCTCTTTGTTAAACGTCTTCTCTTGTACATTATACAGCGTCTCTTTCATCCCCAGTTCTTTGAAGTAATCCGGATGCATCACCATCATGTAAATGGTAATCAGGTCGGTCTGCAGCCTGGGCATGCTGTAGATAAACTGGTTGTAGAGCAGGCCGTATTCATTGATCACGAGTGCAATGTCTTCATACTTGTTCTCGATATACCATCGTGAATCTTTGTTGGCACTGATGATATGATCTCTTACTTTATCATTCTTGGGAGGAGTAGCAATGGAAAATGTATTCTTCGACCTGCGCAGGCTTTGACCAAATTCCTCGCGGGAGATATTCAGCAGCTTCCGGATGGCTTCCTTCATCATCTGGTTGCGCTCCACCAATGCCACCTCGTCTTTTTTATCCCAGTACAGACCGTTGATCTTCTCAATCTCCGAAAGCAATTTCGACTCCGGTAATATCAGGAAGTCAATGCGATAAATTAGGGTAAGCAGCAGGTAGGCAATTGCTCCGGAAAAAGCATCCTGGTTAAGTTGTGAAACCCTTGCCAGGGTTTCTTCAGTCCACTTCTTGAAATACTTATACTTCACGTCTGCTTCCTGATCCGGCACGGGTTGCACATGCTCATGATCAGTTTGTTTAAGTGAAGGAAAATCAGTGACCAGAAGATCGTCCTGGCGGTCGGCTTTTGTAGCTAGCTCGCGTAGCCCGTAATATAGTTTGCTGGGATTCGTAGCCTGGACATCCGAAAGGAACACCATGTAAAGTGTGTTACCATTGTCCATTCCGCTGTGACTGTAGTAGAGGGAATAATTCATTTCCAGCAGCCTTCGCATGACTGCGGTGCGAGGGGTTTCCATCACTACCAGCGGAGAGCGGGCAGATATCTTACCATTCCTGATCTCACCATGTACTTTCTTGGAACCCTGGAATATGGTAAATGTAAAGTTGTCGCCGTCCTGTTTTACCAGCACATTATCTTCATCATCGTCGCGCAGGTAGTCAAAAAATGCGACGATGGCTTCTGTGTATTTCTTCTCTTTATAGCGATCTTCTGCTGCGTACCAGCTTTGTGTCTTTTTTTGTGATTTATTGTTGTCGCTATACCTGCCAAAGCGGATGCCTTCGAGGCCTGCCAAAATGTTTATCGTGCTTTTTTGTTGCTGCACTCCGTCAGCCTGCTTTGCCGCAGAATCCTCCCCATGCTCGCGTTCCTTAATTCCGAAAAGTTTGCTCAGCCAGTTCATTCAGTTAGTCATCCGTTTTTATTCGCAGCTTATCCGCTCCCACTCCTAAACCGGCAATAAAAATACAAAAGACACACCAACCCCCGTTCAACTGCCACGTCCTTGAATGCAACTGGTTGATCCCTAGAGATTAAGCTTATGCAGAACTACTATGTAGTCGCGATGGACCTTTGCCCAACCCTAAAACCGTAAATCTCATCCACCCCTAACGTTTAATACCGGGGGCTTCAGCCCTCGGGTAAAAACTACTATCCAGAAACCACTACTACCATCAATACCAACCTAAAGTTTTTTTCCCTCGCTACAGACTATTCCTCAAGGCCTATCCTCCTCGTTAACTGATCCTTCCAGGCCTTGGACCATTAGCCCCGGGCTTCAGCCCGGGGTCCCCGACAGACATCGCCATGGGCTTTAGCCCCACCCTTAAAATCGTAAATCTCATCCACCCCTGACGTTTAATACCCGGGGGCTTCAGCCCACGGGTAAAAAACTACTATCCAGGAACTACTACTATCATCAATACCAACCTAAAAATTTCCTCCCTCGCCACAGACTATTCCTCCAGACCTCGCACTAACAGCCCCAGGCTTCAGCCCGCCCCCCCCGATAAACATCGCTATACCACTATAAAACTAAGATCACTTAGTGCGCTTCCAGCCAATTCATTCCCGAGCCCGCCTCTGCAATGACAGGAACACCATTAGGCAATTCCATAGCGCCTTGCATATGTTGCTTGATCAGGGAAATCGCCTGCTCAACTTCTTCATCAGGCACATCAAACACCAGTTCATCATGCACCTGAAGGATCATCTTCGTCCGCAGCCCTGACGCCTTTAAGGCATGATGCACCTCCACCATAGCCAGCTTGATCATATCTGCTGCAGTTCCCTGTATAGGCATGTTGATCGCATTCCGCTCAGCATAACCTCTTACAGTCTGATTGGACGAGTTGATATCTCTTAGCCAGCGTTTCCTGCCTAGCAGCGTCTGAACATACCCCGTCTCTCGGGCAAAGTTCATCTGGTTATCCATGTACTGCTTGATGGAGGAATACTGTTTGAAATAATTATCGATAATGGTCTTTGCCTCCGTGCGACTAATACTAAGACTTTCGGCTAATCCCCAGGCGCTCTGCCCATAGATAATACCAAAGTTTACAGCCTTCGCTGCCCGGCGCATCTGCGGAGTCACTTCCAGTTCCTCCACACCATATACTTTCGCTGCAGTGGCAGTATGAATGTCCTTATGTTCTTTAAACGCCTGTATCATGCCCTCGTCACCACTAATGGCTGCAATGATGCGCAACTCTATCTGGGAATAATCTGCTGAAACAAGTTTCCATCCTTCTGCCCGGGGGATAAAGGCCTTTCTGATTTCCCGGCCCCTGTCAGTGCGGATAGGTATATTCTGGAGGTTAGGATTCGTGCTGCTAAGTCTTCCTGTAACGGCTACGGCCTGGTTAAAACAGGTGTGCACCCTGCCAGTGCGGGGGTTTATCAGTGCAGGTAGTGCATCCACGTAGGTGCTCTTCAACTTCGTAAGCTCTCTATACACC
>JAFAAT010000329.1 GCA_023426425.1 Bacteroidota bacterium
ACCTGGCACTGGTTCGTAGCGGTTTGAAAAACCTCTTTATTGCCGCATTCTTTAGTGTCCTGACCTCTACTTTCTATTTCTGGCTTACACCCCTTGATGAGGCACAGTCTGAAATCCTTGCACGGACTACACCCTCTCTGTGGGATGTGTTCATTGCATTTTTCGGTGGCCTCGCCGGAATAGTCGCAGGGACACGCAGGGAAAAATCTAATGTTATACCCGGTGTTGCCATCGCAACAGCACTCATGCCCCCTCTTTGTACCGCTGGATTTGGACTGGGAAACGGGAACATCTACTATTTTGCAGGTGCACTATATCTCTTTTTCATTAATTGTGTCTTTATCTGTATCAGCACTTACCTGATAGTTCGTTTCCTGAAGTTCAAAAAGATTGAATTTGCAGACGCACGAAAGGAAAAGAGAGTTACACGTACAATACTTTGGGTGGTGACATTAACAGTCCTCCCCAGCATTTATATGGCTTACCGCATTGTCGATCGAAGCATTTTTGAAACCAATGCCCGGAAATTTGTAGATCAGGAATTCAGGTTCCCCAGGACTCAGGTGGTTAACCAGAGCTTTCTTGTAGACGGTAACAAAAAACAGATTAACCTCCTCCTGATTGGTGAAGAACTATCGCAACCACACATTGACAGCATCCGGAAGAGACTACCTGAACATGGTTTGGACAAGGCAGATCTGGTCATTCGGCAGGGCCTGACGGCCCGGCAGGAAGTGGACTTTTCTGCAATTAGAACCAGCATTCTTCAGGATGTATTTCGAAGAGCGGATTCAGTAGAAAATGGGATAACCGAAGAAAAAGATCTACTGGGAACGGAACTCCTGGCGCTGTTCCCAGACCTGGAAACCTACAGCATCACGAACGCAGTTATTCATGCAACCGATACTACTCTTACCGATACGGTCACCATCGGATTCTTCAAATACAAGTCGGAAGGAACCGGGAATGATTCAGCGCAGCTTGCCAGCTGGTTGAAAATTAAGATGGGTACTGATTCCGCACGGGTATTTATTGAATAACCTGGTTTGGATGCGTTGTTGATACTGACGCAGCCTGCGGAGTTCTGATCAAAGATGTAAATTGCGGCCGTTATGAGTAAAGAGATCGTCGTAAGCGGCATCCGTTCTACAGGTTATCTGCATCTGGGTAATTATTTTGGCGCAATAGCCAACTATGTCAAAATGCAGGAAAATTATGACTGCTATTTTTTCGTAGCAGACTATCACTCGCTAACCACACATCCTGACCCTAAAGATCTTAAGGCTAACGTGTTTCGTGTAGTGGCAGAAAATATCGCCTCAGGTCTTGACCCGGAGAAGGTTGCATTATATGCCCAAAGTGATGTGCCTGAAATTCCGGAACTCTACCTTATGCTTAACATGATGGCCTACAAGGGAGAGCTTGAAAAGGTGCCTACTTTCAAAGACAAGGTTAGGCTGCAGCCAAACAATGTCAACGCCGGTCTTCTTACCTACCCCGTACTCATGGCTGCCGATATCCTGATCCACCGTGCCTCTAAAGTACCTGTGGGTAAAGATCAGGAACAGCATCTGGAAATGGCCAGAAACTTCGCCCAGAGGTTCAATAGCCGTTATGGCGAACTCTTTCCGGAGCCGGTTCCTTTTAATTTTGGTTCTGAACTGATCAAGGTGCCCAGCCTTGATGGTGCCGGTAAAATGAGTAAAAGTGAAAATGTCAATGCCACTCTTTATCTCGCGGACGATGATGACCTGATTCGCAGAAAGCTGATGAAGACGAAAACAGACCAAACACCTACAGCGCCCAACAGCGAAATGTCAGACCCTGTCAGAAACATTTTCCAACTAATGCAGCTGGTATCTGCACCGGAAGTGGTTGACTCCTACAGGAAAGATTGGAATGATTGCAGCATTCGCTTTGGTGATATGAAGAAGCAGCTGGCAGAAGATATGGTTAGCTTCATTGCACCTATACGTGAGCGGGCAATTGCCTTGCGGCAGGACGAATCTTTGCTCCGTAAAATACTCAGGAATGGCGCGGAAAAAGCAAGAGCAAGTGCCACTAAGACAATCTCAGATGCCCGCCGGCTCATCGGAATCAATTACTATTAGAAGTATTTGGATCATTTAAACCACGACCTGTAGCATTTTCAGTTACAGGTTGCTATATTGTGTATACAGGAGAAATTTCACTATTCCACCATGGCGAAGTCGAACATCAAGCACATTGCAGTTGCAGGTAATATTGGCGCTGGCAAGACCACGCTTACCACCATGCTTGCCAAACATTACAAATGGACACCTCATTTCGAGGATGTGGAACACAACCCATACCTGGTGGACTTCTACGAGGATATGCATCGCTGGTCTTTTAACCTTCAGGTGTACTTTCTTAACAACAGGATCAAACAACTCATAGAGATCCGCAACGGAAAGAAGGCGGTGATACAGGACCGTACCATCTATGAAGATGCTCACATCTTTGCGCCCAATCTCTACGAGATGGGGCTGATGACCAACAGAGATTTCGAAAATTATTTCTCATTTTTTCAGACCTTAAAGAATCTGATCCACCCACCTGACCTGCTGATTTTCCTCAAAGCTTCTATCCCCAAGCTTGTGGACCAGATTCAAAAACGTGGCAGGGATTATGAAGAAAATATCCGGCTGGACTATCTGAAACGACTGAACCAGTTCTACGACAAATGGATCGAAAAGTACAAGGACGGACCGCTTCTGATAATTGAAGTGGACAATCTGAACTTTGCTGAAAAGGAGGAAGACTTTGCTGAAGTAGTAAAAAAGATCGACGCCCAGATCTACGGGCTTTTCTAAAACTCGGGGATTTTTGTAACTTTTCGGCAACAGGAACGTTATACATCAAAGCGTTTCCGATCCTATGCGTCATATCCTTCTACAGCTATTGCTGCTTTTCATTCCATTTATTGCCAACTGCGGAGTTCTCAAAGGGAAGATCACAGATGAAAAAGGGGAAGCATTACCTTTCGCTACAGTGTTTGTACAAGGGACAACCTTAGGCACTTCAGCTAATGCAGAAGGGGAATACCAGTTAACCCTGCAGCCTGGTGAACATCAAGTCGTCTGCCAGTATATCAGCTTCAAACAGAGTAGCGTCCGCATCAGGATCACCGGATCTGAAACTGTAACGCACAATTTCAAGCTTGCGGAACAGACATTCGAGATGAATGAGTTTGTTATGAAGTCTTCAGAAGATCCCGCCTATTATATAATGCGAAAGGTAATTGCCCGTCGCGGATTTCATCAGAAACAGGTCGAGACATTTCAGACTGGTATTTACCTTAAGGGAGTTTTGAAGACAAGGAAGATTCCCAAAAAGATGATGGGAGAGAAGATAGATCCCGCTGACATGGGTTTGGATAGTACTGGCAAGGGATTCCTGTACCTGTGCGAAGAAATCGCAACTTACTATCGGGACGAAAATCGCTCCCATACAGTTATTCACTCTGTTAGGGAAAGTGGTAACCCAAATGGATTGGGGTTTTCACAGTTCCCACCAGTAATCGACTTTTACTCGAATATTATAAGAATCTCAGGCAGTATTGTTCCGCGTGGCTTTATTTCACCCGTTAGTGACAACGCTCTTAATTACTACAGGTACAAACTGGAAGGTGATTTCAAGGAAGGTGCCCACACGATTTATAAGATTAGTGTTACACCCCGCAGACAGTATGAACCCCTGCTTACAGGGACCATCTATGTGGTGGATAATGACTGGGCAATTCATAGCCTCGATCTGTTCGCAACAAAAAAATCAAATATTGAGCTACTCGATACTCTACGACTCGAACAGATTTATCTGCCTCTCGAGCAGGACTTGTGGGTGATCAAACAACAATTGATTTACCCCGCGATTAACATCCTTGGTTTTGACATGAATGGATATTTCGTTACAGTCTATAACGATCAGAAAGTAAATCTGCCTATTCCTGATTCTATTTTTAATGAGAAGATAGTTGGACAATATGATCGTAACGCAAATAAAAAAGATACTGCATATTGGGCAGAGAACCGGCCCGTCCCGCTGCTTGAGGAGGAAAGAACTGATTACCATACCAAGGATAGCATTAGGGAACGCTTCGAAGATCCAGCCTTCAGGGATTCAGTAAGGCGGAAAGGGAACCGGCTTGGCGCAACTGATCTGGTGCTTTCGGGATATAGCTATTGGGCTAAGGAGGATCGGTTTTTTGTGAGGACGAATTCTCTTATTTCTGGACTTGTAAACTACAATACGGTTGAAGGTGTGAACATCGCACCTAAGTTCTCATTCAGCGCAAAAGTTGATTCTTTCAACTCCGTCACAGGTCAGCTTGGTCTTAGGTATGGGTTTGCCAACGAACATTTTAACGGTATCGCCAGGGTGGGCTACGTAATGAACGACCCCGGGTGGAGAGGGCGATATACGTTAGTCGGCATAGAGGCTGGTAAATATGTTTTCCAGTTTAACCCTGCCAATCCAATAGACTACCTGTATAATTCAGTAGCGACACTATTCTACCGTAGAAATTACCTGAAGATCTATGAACGTTGGAACGGAACAGTTTTCTTCAGAAGAAACTTTGGCAACGGTTTAAGCTGGAGTGGTAGCCTCGGTTTTCAGCAAAGGCTGCCATTGGATAATACCACTGACTACAGTTTCATTGACAAAAACAAGAGTGGGTTCACCGACAATACCCCGGTGGCTTCAGGTGGTACAATCTGGGAAAAGCATAATGCTGTACTTGCAAAACTCAGCGTATCCTGGCAACCTGGCTACACCTACACCCTCTATCCCGATTACAAGATGCCAAACAGGAGTCGTAAACCGGTGTTTACGCTTTCTTACCAAAAAGGCATCCCAAACATCCTGGACAGTAAAACAGATTTCGACAAGTGGACATTTGGCATTCGCGACGACTTCGGTCTGAAGCTACTCGGGCGTTTCGAATACAACCTGTCGACCGGTGGTTTTCTGAACGACAACTACGTCAGTATTCCTGATCTGAATCATCTAAATGGTAATGAACTATTGCTTGCCAGTCCGTACCTGGAGAGCTTCCAGATGGCACCATACTACCTTTTTAGCAATCAGGAACAACTATACGGCGAGGCGCATGTAGAATGGCACCTGGAAGGATTCCTCACCAATAAGATTCCATTATTCCGTCAAATGCGCTGGCACCTGGTCTTAGGCTCAAATGCCTACTATGCAAATGAAGACTTTTACCATTTGGAAGCTTTTGCAGGTGTCGATAACCTTGGAATAGGTAAGTTCAGGCTGCTGCGTCTGGATGTAGTTCAGGCGTGGAATAGCTTCAACCAGCAATCCATTGCACTCAGGCTGGGTCTTAAGCAGGGACCGATCCGCTTTGGAATTGCAGGTGGTGATGGTGAGTGGTAAAGCATGTAATACTTAAATCATACTTAAACACGTTAATATCTTTCCATTTTGTTCGGGATTCTCCGAACTTTAAGCTGCTGTGCGCAGAAACAGAATTTACATATGGGTCAGTGCTATCGGGATTCTTCTGCTTTCCTTGATTGCAATACAGTTGATCTGGCTCAGGGATGCCAACCTTGCCCACCAGCGGGAACGCAAGACACGCATCGCTCATGCTCTCGAACAGGTAGAACAAAAGATCCGCAACACGAATTACTGTTTCGAAATGTATGGGAAAACCTATATCAACCCGGATGAGGCTTTCTATATCGTTCGCCAGCGCCAGGGCAGCAAATCAATGGATACTGTACGCCTCTATTATGATACGGAAGGGTATTATGCAGACACGGTGCTACATTCCGACCGGACAATGGCTATCGGCTATCCGACCACCGCAGAAATACAGCTGAACTTCACCCTCGCTTTACCTAAGGACACTGATGCATTCTATCAGGAGCAAAAAGCATATTATGAAAAAGTAACGGGAAAAAAGTTGAGGGATATCATTAGCAACAAACGACCAGTTGAAAGCTTGTTCAACATGAAGAAAGTTGACAGCTTCCTGGCAGTACATTTCAAACTGGAGCAGCTTGAAACTGCATATCAGTTCGGCTTTATCGATGCTGAGGAGAATAAGGTTGCCTTCGCCGAACGGGTGTCCGACAGTACAGCTTTGCTGAACTCAGACTACCAGATTGCGCTTTTCTCAGAAAACAAGTTCCTGAAACCCTACAAACTTGCTGTACTGTTCCCGGTTGACACAAACCCTCTTGCAGGCAATTTCTGGCTTGTCTTATCGATACTAATTATAGCTATTCTGATCCTCTCCTTTTTCGCATTTACAAGGCTCTATATCAAGCAAACCAGGCTCTCGGAACGTACGTCTGACTTTATTAATAATCTCACTCATGAATTCAATACGCCCATGGCAAATATCTCTTTGGCTATAGAATCGCTTGAGAGCACAGACCAGGAGCAGAGCCCGAAACTAAGGCGGCTGCTTAATATCGTCTCGTCAGAGTCGGAAAGACTGAGAGAAAATATCGAAAGAGCTTTACAGGTTGCTATCATGGAGAAAGGCAACATTCAGTACAAAATCGAAGAGGTAGACCTTGTGGCAACGACTCAGACACTTCTTACCTGTTATCAGCTCCAGTGCGAGCAGTTGGGGGGCAATATCAGTTTTATTCACCCAGCTAAAGCTATTGTTACCGGGGACGAAACCCACCTCCTGAATTGTATATGCAACCTGCTGGACAATGCCATAAAATACCGAAAGGGTCCGCCGGAAATTATTATTCTTTTGGAGGAAAGGGATCAGGAGGTTTTACTAAGTGTATCCGACAACGGAACAGGCATGACATCAGAAACTCAACGGAACATCTTTGACAAGTTCTACAGAGCTCATCAGGGTGACCTGCACGATACTAAAGGTTTCGGTTTGGGTCTGTCCTACGTAAAAGGCATTGTGGAAAGTCACGGTGGGAGGATAACCGTAGCAAGTAAAAAAGGGAGCGGTGCTAAGTTCACGATTCATTTACCTAAAAAACCCCGGCATGCAACGCACTGAGGCAAGGCCAAACATCCTTCTGGTGGAGGATGATGTTAATCTTGGCTTTCTCCTGGTGGAGAATCTCAAAGCCAAAGGTTTCGAAGTCACATTGATACAGGACGGGGCATTAGCGTTGAGTAGTGTAAAAGAGGTGAAAGCAGAACTATTTGTAATCGATATAATGTTGCCTGGCGCAGATGGATTCTCAGTGGCTGAGGCGTATAGGAAAGCCTATCCCAAAACCCCCTTCATTTTCCTGACGGCCAGAATTCAGGAGCAGGATAAACTTCAGGGATTTGAAGCGGGTGCAGACGACTATATCACCAAACCCTTTTCATTTAAAGAACTGTACTACCGCATCCTTGTCTCCCTAAGGCGTTCAAGGCCAGAGCTGATCCGGGGCGAAGAGGAGGCGCTAACCATCGCAGGGCTGACACTCTATCCTGCTCAGCGTCTCCTGGTTATTGCGGGACAAAAGAAGAAGTTGAGTCGCAGGGAATCTGGTTTGCTACAGATTCTGCTTGAGCATCAAGGCAGGTATGTCCCAAGAGGTGAAATACTCAAGCGCGTCTGGGGCAACGATGACTTTTTTACCGCAAAAAGCATGGATGTCTATGTCACCAGGATTAGAAAGCTGTTGAAGGAAGCGCCTGCTCTGGAGATTGAAAACCTATACGGAACAGGTTACCGGATCAGAGTCCACCAAACAGAGGATGAGTCGAGGAAGACTTTTAGCGGCTGACCTCCGGTAAACTTACAATGATTTGATTGCCCACACTTACTGCTGGGAATAAGAGGATTTCAAACCTCCTGTTCTCTCAAAGTAGAGCCTATGTGTTTTTTCTAACCATTAATAATAAAAATTACAATGAAGAAAACAGTACTAATCTTGCTATCATTTTGTGCGGTTACTCTGGGATGGGCACAAACAGCAAATCATTATCAGTTCCAGCAAAATACAGAACCCTTCGTGGAACTGGCAAATGAGACTGTGTTGACGCCGGCACTCTTTGGGACGGGAACGAACTGGTGGTTGAACGATCTCAATGGCGACACTATGACGTTTTTCAACAAAGCCCGGGTGCTTGATAGTTTCAGGTATATCTCCTTTAGCACAAACGGAAACTTTACAATTATTCCCGATAGTAATGAGTTGATCATTTGTGACGCATTATTTCGCACAATGGATTCTATCGATGCAAATTCCCGATTATCCTATGTAATCGAAGGTACGGGCATGAATTCCGTTGTGAAGGTACAGTGGAAGAACCTCTCCATCCAATCCGGGCAACCCGGCAATTTTGTAAACTTCCAGATCTGGCTTTACTACAAATCCGGTATCATCGAATACAGGTATGGACCTTCCTCAGCAAACAATGCCTCCGGGTATACTACAGTGTCAGGGCCTTCAATTGGCCTCAGTTACAACAAGGCAGACTTTTCACAGGTTTTCGAAAAGATCTGGTTGCATAACACTCCAGCCAATCTGCTTGTAGATAGCGCACGTGCAGTTATGTTCCCCAACATACAGGGCGTTCCTCCTGCAGGTACTGTATATCGATTCGTTCCCCGGGCGCTAATCTCCTCGGTTACAAACCTGGCAAAGGAAGTCAACGTCATGCATGTTTATCCAAATCCTGCATCTGCTGCACTCACGATAAAGTTTAACCAGCCGCTCGCGAAAGATGCATTACTGACTATTCAGGATGTCTCTGGGAAGCTGGTCTCCAAACAGAAACTCGCAGGTGCCCGGCGCGAATTCCAAATCAACTTAACCGCCCTGCCGGCTGGCCTTATGTTATTTAATGTAAGCTCGGGTGATGGCGAATGGACAGAGCGCGTGTGGATCGACGCGAAATGATTTTCCTGTGACCAAGGTTTAAGTTTCATTTAAGGAATGAAAGCCAACTTTGTAACAAGAAATTTAGTCTTAATTAGCGTATGTCGATTGACTAAAAAGAATGGGTAATCAATTCTAGATGTGTGCCGGTTTCTACCGGCGCTTTTCTTTATATGGTGGTCAAGAGACCTGTTTTACTGAGGCCGCCTTTGCCAATTCAAACGGCAGGCATTGCATTTACTGATTCATGATGCTCAACAAAAGCAATTGAAACCAAATCCCAGACCACACTATCGCACAAAAACTCGTAGAGACCTCCTAGAGACCATTTAGAGACCTCATAGAGACCCCGTAGAGATCCTCATTGCTGCCCCGGTCAGGTTACCCTACAGTCTCGTACGGGGGGAGGACTAACAAGTCACATAGGAACAAGCTCTTAATCCGGTACTCACTTGCCCCTACCACGCGCATTGCAAAAACAAAACTGCCAGCAACATCTGGTGAAGCTGGCAGTGGCATTTTAAATTGATCCCCGACGAAAGTCCAGGCGATAGGCTATCTGCAGTGTCTTCTGATTTCAGATGCGCTACTACCTTTGGGCTGAAACCAGGTTTACCAAACTTTCGCTCTTTCATTTTCCGGACGATACATCTTGTCTTCCGGCGACACATTGAAGGCTTTGTAGAATTCAGTCATATTGCTCAGCGGAGCATTGGTACGAAGCTCATTTGGCGCATGTGGATCAGTAATAATTCTTGCGGCCATCTCCTCCGGTCTGGTATTTGCCCTCCACACCTGTGCCCAGCTAAGGAAAAAACGCTGAATAGGAGTATAACCATCTATTTTCTTCCCCGCCTGATACTGCTCCGTTTTCTTGAACGCCTCTAAAGCAATCGCCAATCCACCAAGGTCTGCAAGGTTCTCTCCCAATGTCAGCTCGCCGTTTACTTTCAAGGTATCCAATACAGTGTAGTTGTTAAACTGCCTCACGACCACCTGCGCTTTCTGATTGAATTTTTTGGCATCTTCCGGAGTCCACCAGTCGTTGAGATTCCCCTGGTCGTCATATTGGCGTCCCTGGTCATCGAAACCGTGCGTCATTTCATGACCAATCACCGCGCCGATACCACCATAGTTCACAGCGTCGTCTGCATTAAAGTCGAAGAAAGGATACTGCAAAATTCCAGCTGGAAAAACTATCTCATTGAACGCAGGATTATAGTAGGCATTAACTGTGGGTGGTGTCATGCCCCATTCAGATTTGTCTACAGGCCTTCCCAGCTTGCTGATATTGTAATTGTATTCAAATGCAGATGCCGCAAGCACATTTTCTGCGTAGCTTTTGTCTGAGACTTCAAGCCTGGAATATTCTTTCCATTTATCAGGGTATCCGATCTTCTTGACAAAAGTATTGAGCTTCGCCAACGCACGTGTCTTGGTTGGCTGACTCATCCAGTCCAGGCGCTTGATTCTTTCTGCATAGGTTTCCTGCAGATTGTTGACCAGTGCCAACATTCTCTCTTTGGCTTCGGGTTTAAAATGTTTCTCCACGTACATCTGGCCAAGAAGTTCGCCGACAGAGCCATCCACAACCTGTAGCACTCTTTTCCACCGGAGTTTCTGTTCCTGTTGACCCCGTAACACTTTTCCATAAAAGCCAAAATGTGCCTGATCAAATTCCTGGCTCAGATAGGGCGCCATACTGTTTACCAGATGGAACTTCAGGTAGCTCTTCCAAACCTGTAGTTCTGTACGTCTTAACTGGTTAGCCACCTCCCTGAAGAATTCAGGCTGGCCTACGATGAGCTCCTTCTGATTTCGAACTTTCATGATCTCCATCATACTAACCCAGTCGATACCAGGAGTAAGCTCACTGAATTGCTTAAGCGCAAGCTTGTTGTACATCTTGTAAGGGTCACGCATTTCAACCCTTGTCATAGACGCATTAGCAAGTGCAGTTTCCAACCTGAGAATCTGATCTGCCACTCTCACCGGATCTTCGATACTAACAAGTGATAACATCTTCACGAGGTAGTTTCTATAGCTTTGGCGAATCTCGGCTGACCTACTGTCCTGGTTAAAATAATAGTCCCGGTCAGGTAGTCCCAGTCCGCCCTGGTAAAGCTGGGGTATCTGCCTGGTCACATCCTTGTCATCAGGTGCTACATAGAAGTTGAATACCGGACCGACACCAAGCGTATGCAGTCTTCCTATGGTATTTAGCAGCATCTCCGGATTTGAGACCTTGTCGATTTCACCGATCAATGTTTTCAGCGGTGCTAATCCTGCCTCGTTAATCGCCACGGTGTCCATCCCTGACCTGTAGAATGCGCCAACTTTCCAGGAAGGGCTGTTTCTGTCAGCGTTCGTATTCGAGGCGGCTTCCGTCAGCAGGGCATGAAGCACTTTGAAATTGTTTTCCTGCAGTTCATTGAAGCTGCCCCAACGTGTTTCCGAAGGAGGAATAGGATTGTTCTTCAACCAACTTCCATTCGCATAGAGGAAGAAGTTGTCTCCTGGTCTCACCGACTTATCGATATTTGCCGGATCAAGCAGCTTCCTGTCAGTGTTCTTACCGCCTGCAATGGCGCCCGAGGTCAGGCAACAAACAGCAGTGCCGGCAATTACCAAAGTTTTGATGTTCATCTGATATTTGATTGTTCTTTTTTTGTCTGAGGATCACAACAGCCCTGATGGGTAATCTTCTATAACTGTTGTTATATCAACTGGTTTGCGAATTTAAGCAATAGCATTCGCAAGACTAAGCCTAAACTGCTAAAATACTGCGTGAAAAAAGGGGTAGGGTATCAGGCGATTCTACGTTTGTCTCTTCGAATCAGCTTTACCTCTATAATTCCCTGAAAGAAATAGACCTGGTTTGTGTTCAGATCCCGGCACCGGCAGCGGGTGCGCAATTGTTCAAGTTTTTCGAAGAGGCGGCCATCATCGGTTTCAAACCACTGGCCCACCTCTATATCATCTACCAGTTTATACCCTGGCTTTTGCTCATCGTATTTGTAGAGGGCCTTATACAAAGCAGGGTCTGTACAGGTGCTGGCAGCCGGATTGTGAATATAGGAGATCAGTGCTTTTTCTACATCCCTGGGAAAAAAGCCTTTGCCGATAAACGGGATGAGAATATGACGAAACTGAGTTTTCCATTCCTTGCCGTGAGGAGCAGCATTTTTGAAATGCACATAGACCTGCAGATGGGCAATCTCATGCAGCAGTGTAATCAAAAAGCTATAGGGGTTCAGGTTGACATTGACGCTGATCCTGTGATAGGGAACGGCCCTGGTCGGGTGCCTGTAATCGCCTAACACGCTCTTGCGTTCATGAGTAAGTGTGAGGTGGATGGTATGGTTTTGAAAAAAAGGAGCTACAAGATCGAATGTACCTTTAGGTAGAAATTTGTTGAGTAAATAGATAGAGGTTTCCTGCTTCTTCATATCACTTTGCTTCCTTCGCCATTTTAGATAACAACCAGGTCTCTATTGCTGTGTACACAGCATAGATTCCAAACAGTATGAAAAGACTGGGCTTGTGAATGTTCGCCCTGTTCAGCAATACATAAAGCAATATTGAAAACATGCACACCATCAGTTTCAACAGTGTGGCACCATACACACCACGTACAAAAGCTTCAGGTCTTTGGTTGAGCTGACGGCGCACGATTCTATAGCTGAGCAGTGTGAGTAAAGCCATGACCAGATTGCCCGTCATCAATACCGTGAACCGGTATTCAGGCATGTTGAGCTGAAGCAGATAAAACACTGCCGTCAGCAGTAGAAACACGACGACGGTAATCAAGACAAAATAACGAGTCATTTCTTTCCGGGCTTGTTGAATTCCCTGATGATCTGCCACAGGGAGTAACCCAGCGCTATCAGCGGGAGGAGAATCAAAAATAAAGGAAAGTTCCAACCTGTGCGCTGGTCAATTTTGTATCCTGCCCAGACGGCCAGCAACAACATGGCCATCCATTGGGTGCCCAGACCCAGATAGCGCATCATATTATTATTTCTTCTATCGTCAGTCATAGGCTCAATCCGGAATGGCCTGTTCTCTAATCGCATCGGGGGATGGCAGAATGCTGTTCATGGCGTCCCGGCGTTCTTTTTCAAGGTCAAGGCTGGTGGTGTCTGCCAGTCCTTTATAATCACCTATGATGACTTTTTTGAGGTTGTCTGCATAGAGCTGTTGCGCATTTACCACGTCTGCCAGTGAATCGACCTTGTGTTTCATGCGGATGACCTCAATCTGGGTCCGGTTGTCACCATAGCCGGGAATGTAGTATTTAAGCGGCGTAAACAACAGGATCATGACGGTGATGGCCACTATGACCACAAACATTGTACTGAAGAGCACGTACATCCTGCTCTTGGTGAGACTAAAACTAGCTACCTCCTCCAGTGAATTGTCATCTATAAAGACCACACGATAAGGTGCGTTGAGCCTTCTGAAAGGGATTGGGCGCCTGGATGCTGGTTTCGACATTGATGAATAAACTACTGCAATTTACATTCCCTGGCTGACAATAGAGGAGCGGAATATGCCCGGGGCACCTTATTTGTCCACTGCTGGCAATCATTTTGTACCTTTTCTCCGAAAAACATATCTCTTATGAGGAAATTACTACTAGTGTTTGCCCTGAGCCCTATTGCAACAGTTTATGGCCAACCTTTGCTCACGGTTGGCGTGGTACCCAGCCCCGGTGATGTAATTACCATGGTATCAGCAGATACGACCGGCGTCCAGCCCGGAGGCGATGGCAACCAAACCTGGACCTTTACTAACCTGCAGGGCATGGATACGCTTAAGACTACTTATGTAAATCCGGCAAATACGCCCTATTCGTCAACGTTTGCTACTTCAAACCTGGCTTCCTATGTTTCCGACGACAGTACTACGTTCACTTACTACAGCAAGAGCAATGGCTTGTTTGAAATGCTGGGCTATGGCAGTCAGTACGGCAGCGGAACGCCTGTAAATCCTATGACTATGCTGGAGTTTCCTTTGTCCTTGGGATCCACATTTGTAGATTCTTTTGAATTTTCAGGGTCTATACTTTCCATGCCTTTTACCCAGCAGGGTATGATGTCTGTGGTTGCAGATGGCTGGGGCACACTGGTTACTCCTTCCGGTACTTACCTGAATGTGCTGCGGGTGAAGAGAACTATCATGGGACATATTACCAGCAACATGATTGATGTTTCTGACACGAGTGTTGCCTGGGAATGGTATTCTGCTTCCATGAAGTCGCCCATCCTGATCATTACCGAGTCCGTCAGCTGGGACCTGAACACCTCTATGTCTGAGGAGATGAAGACAGTGGAATATGCTATTCCTACCATTACTAATATTGGTGAGGTTGCGGCAGCTAAGAAAGCCTTCAGGCTGGCTCCAAACCCTGCTACGGACCGGCTGACAATTGCGGAACTGGACCGGGATGCAAGCTATTCGATTGTGGATATGAGTGGCAGGCGTGTACTGTCGGGCACAACAAAGCCGGGCAGCTATATAGATATCAGCTCGCTGCAAACCGGAGTTTATGTGCTGCAATTACAGTCGGAGACCAATTACAATCCGCAGGTATTCCAGGTAATCAGGTAATACTGCAGAGATGCGGAATTCTGCGTCTTTGGCTAAAACGCATCGGG
>JAFAAT010000008.1 GCA_023426425.1 Bacteroidota bacterium
CGCTGCTTCAGTATAGAGCTAAATATCTGAATCTTCCGTAAAGGTTCTTTCAGATCATGAGAGGCCACCGATGCAAATTGCTGCAGTTCATGGTTGCTGGCTTCGAGTTCCTGGTTCTTCTCCAACAGTTCCTGCGTGCGCTCCTGTACTCTTGTTTCCAGCCATTCATTAGCTGCTTTTTGCTCCTGAATGTCGGTAAATGTTCCCACCCATTTTACCAGTTGCCTCTCCTGCCGCACGGGCATCATCTTCAAAAGGTGATACCTGTACTCCCCCGTAGTCAGGTTTTTCAATCTCACTTCAGCAATCAGTGGTTCCTCTTTCTTTATAGCTTCCCTCCAGTACTTAACAAATCCTCCGTCGGCTTCATGCACCTGCGGCAGTTTGGTAAGCTCGGTCGAATATTGATACCAGTGCTGGTTCACATATTCAATGCGTCCGTTGGGTGATGCGGTAAAAGCAAGCTGCGGTAATGATTCCATTACCGAGCGCAGTTCATTCATGCTTCGATTCGTCTCCTGCTCCGCCTTTCTCCTGATCTCCACTTCCTGCTTCAGGTCTTCCTGGATGCGTGTAAGTTCGCGGTTCTGTTCATACAACCGGTGCAGGGTTCTCACCTTTAGTATGAAAATATCCGGATCTACAGGTTTAGTGATGTAATCCACACCACCGGAAGTATAACCCTTCGCAATAAACTTTTTTGATGTATTGACAGCTGAAAGGAAAATAATGGGAATGTCTTTCACCTTGCTGTATCCTGAAATTGCCTCGGCAACCTCAAAGCCGTCCATCCCCGGCATCTGCACATCAAGAATGATGAGTGAGTAGGTAGTGTGCAGTATCTTCTTTAGTGCTTCTTCCCCTGAGCCAGCTGTGTCCACAGGAAAACCATGAATCTCAAGCAGGCTTTTTAATGAAAATATGTTTTCCGGCTTATCGTCAACAATAAGAATCATCTGCGACCTTGTCTTTACATCAAAATTGATATCTCAGCTATGCAAAAGTTGCTTAATTCAGTGGGTTTGCCTCTGAAATTAAGCACATTATCAGTCTAAAAGTAAAAGATTTTCCCTTAGAAAAACGTTGTGATGCTTCCCAGTGCAGGATCAAATCGAAAGCGACTTAAGCAATCACATCATTACTAATACATAACTATTTCGCACGTAGTTTTTTACCACCAGACTATGCTTCCAATTTGAGATTCGGGTTTTGAATTTCTTTTGGATCGCGGATCTCGGTAGCTTGACATTCGCTCAGGAGAATGATGTTTGCGGGAGATTCAGTTGTGGTGACGGGTGCTATGTTTCTGCCTTTCCGTTATGGTAGATGACGGTTTTTAGTGCCCTGTAAGTAGACTGTCGGACCGCTGTTTGAATACAGAATTAACGAAGTACACCTACTGTTGGTCTACAGGAAGGTCTCTACAGGGTCTCTACGAGGTCTCTGGAAGGTCTCTATGAGGTCTCTAATGAGTTTTGGGTGTTGTGAGTAAATTATCTAAGCGCGGGTTGTGCCAAGCGGTGTTTTAGGTGCTTCTACACAGATCATGATTCGTGCAGGAAGCAGGCATACATTAATACACAAAACGCGAAAAGGTAACCCCTCAGACGCCATAGATTTTTCAATTATGTCAATTGGTGGAGTCGATGAAAGATTGACATTGGCTCACAGCAGAGGGTGTGTACTACGTGTGCCAGCGGCACAAGTTCAGCTCTCCACCATTGAAGTTCACCCTAAACCAAGACCCTCATTTTGCTGCACAGTCCCAATCGGTCGCTGCTTACTTCTAAGCTGCCCACTGCCACACTACATCTCTGGCACATCTTTTTTGCCTCCCCCTTAAACAGGCGCTATTCATTCAGCTTTAGCATATCAACTAACTTTACAGTACAACCGTCTCTCATGAACAGGAAAAAACTGGTAATCATCGGTGCAGGATTCGCAGGACTACAACTCTCCAGACGCCTCAAACACTCCGCCTACGACATCACACTCATCGATCAGTTCAACTTCCATCAATTCCAGCCTCTGTTCTACCAGGTGGCCACCGCGCGCCTCGAACCTAGTTCCATCTCCTTCCCTCTCCGAAAAATCTTTCAAAAAAGAGAAAATGTCCACGTCCGCGTCACCAAAGTTTCGGGCATAGACCTCGAAGCGCGGGTCGTACACACCGACACCTGCGATTTTCCCTACGACTACCTCGTAATCGCCACAGGCTGCTCCACCAACTTCTTTGGCAACAAAAACCTGGAGAAGTATGCCTTCCCTATGAAGTCCACAGTAGAATCAATCACCCTGCGCAACCGGCTGCTACTCAACTTCGAAGACGCACTCGACTGCTCCGAAGACGACCTCGAAGGCATCATGAACATCGTCATCGCCGGCGGCGGACCCACAGGTGTAGAACTCGCCGGCTCCATCATAGAAATGAAACACCATGTCCTCCCCCGCGACTACCCCGACATGGACTTCTCCCGCATGAATGTCTACATCCTCGCAGGCGGACCCGGCCTACTCGCACCTATGTCGAAAATCTCACAGCAGAAATCACAGGAATACCTCGAAAAGATGGGCGTACAGGTCTGGACAAACGCACTTGTACAGGATTATGACGGCAAGGTAGTCTCGCTGAAAGATGGAAGAACCATCCGCACGAACAACATGATCTGGGCCGCAGGTGTTACGGGCAACGTACCCCCTGGTATTCCCAAAGAAAAGCTGGTGCGGGGCAACAGGATTAAAGTCGATCAGTTCAGCCGCATCGAAGGCTATGACAATGTCTTTGCACTAGGAGATGTCAGCTATATGGAAACTCCCGAATGGCCTAAGGGCCACCCTCAGCTGGCCAATGTGGCCAACAACCAGGCAAAGCAACTCTCCAAAAACCTTTACTACCTCGCAGACGGACGAGAGCTACAGCCCTTCCGATATAAAAATCCCGGCACCATGGCTACCGTCGGCAAACGTAAAGCCGTAGTCGATCTGCCCTCCTTTAGCTTCCAGGGTTTCTTTGCCTGGGTAGTCTGGATGTTCCTCCATCTCATGCTCATCCTCAGCGTAAAGAACAAGTTGATCATCTTCATCAACTGGGCAATCAGCTACGTCACCAACGACACCACCCTGCGGCTCATCCTGCTACCCACCCGTAAGCAGGTAGAACTTGCCAGGGAACACAACCAACTGGAGGAATTTACTACAGCGCCCTAAGGCTCTTGCAGCTTAGGATTATCTCTGTGCCTGTCCGCATCGCGGGCAGTTTTCTTCTCCATGTTCCTGCGAAACGCCTCTGTAAG
>JAFAAT010000039.1 GCA_023426425.1 Bacteroidota bacterium
GCAGCAACCTATGGCCTGACCTCTGATGTCCAAAAATTTCCAGCGACAGAGGACACATTTCTGGTTGCAGTTGTCACCTTCGGGAAGGTAAATGAGGTAAAAGAAACTGACCGTATTACCGCATCAGGGATATTCCTGCGGCACACAAACAGGATTAATGTTCCCCGTACCCCGTTACCGGAAGAATTTCTAAATCAAATTCACTATTTTGGTAACGAAATTGGTCTGGAGACCCATATAGTAGATAAAGAAGAACAAATTTCTGAACTTGGTGAAATCATTGCGTCCTGTGACCGGCTTAGGATCTTGAATAAGTATGGCCATGAGGAATTCTTCCATGAAGTAAGATGGACGGAGGAGGAAGCAGCCGCAACGAAAGATGGTATCGATTTATCGACAGCCCATCTTTCAGCAAGTGAGATGGCCGGATTCAGGATCGCTAGTGACTGGAATGCAATCGAGTTGATTGCAAAATGGGAAAAAGGCGACGCCTTTAAGAAGAATTCCCGTAAAGCGGCAATGGCTGCTTCGGCCTTTCTTCTGATGACGTTACCTGAAATTAGCCACAGCAATTTGATTGATGCAGGAATGGTTATGGAAAGGTTCTGGATACGTGCTAATCAGGCCGGTGTTGCTGTACATCCAATGCTTTCTCCGGTATTCTTTTTCAACAGATTGACTCATGGTAAAGGAGCTGAACTTTCTCAACCTGAAAGAGATTTACTGAGTGAATTGAGAAGGGAATTCGTGAAGCTGTTCCGAATGGATGGAGCACGAAGGGAGGTTTTCCTGGTCAAGCTTTCTGTGGTGGAGAGAACCCCAGCTAAATCACTAAGGAAGGATTTAGATGAAATTTTTCATAGAATAGATGATTAAGATTCGGGCTTTTCGTGCAATAGATGACTTGGAGACTTGCAAGAAGTTTATTCATGGCCATCGCCATGTATTGGAGAATATCGGAGTGATGAAGGTGACTTCTTCGAAGGACGAATGGGCACAAAATCCTGCCGCTTTCGTGATCATCGTAGAGTCTCCTGACGGAGAAAAGATCTATGGTGGCGCCCGTGTACATGTTGCTGGTGGCACTCAAAAGCTCCCCATTGAGGAAGCTACAGGTTATATGGATGCCAGCATCTATGATATCGTAAAGGAACACGCCGTCTATGGAACCGGAGAAATCTGCGGACTCTGGAACTCAAGAGAAGTAGCCGGTATGGGAATCGGCAGCGTTTTCCTCACAAGAGCATGTGTCATCATAGCGTCTCAGATCGGATTGCGGACATTGTTCGCACTTTGCGCGCCATATACCGTA
This sequence comes from Bacteroidota bacterium, assembly GCA_023426425.1. GTDB lineage: Bacteria > Bacteroidota > Bacteroidia > Chitinophagales > Chitinophagaceae > JAFIGV01. Next base: position 1,313 of record JAFAAT010000039.1, read on the forward strand.
AAAATGGCGGAGAACGTAGGTTACCACATCCTCAGGAACGTTGGTAATGAAGGGACTTTTTACTATCCAAAGCTTGACCTAGTGGCTACTGCCATGTTGTTGGAAGATGTGGATACATTGAAATTGGCTGAACCCGAAGAAAGAGACAGTATCTTAAGTATAAGGAAGGAGCTTTCCCAGGTGCGAACTGAGACGCTCCGGAAAAAGGAGATTGTACTGGATTATCAATTGCAAATACCAAATATCGAAGCGTGGTTTGCTACCGGCATAATACAAAATCCCCAGCGCTGATGCGTAAATTATACCTATTCCTTTTATTCGCAGTCTTATGCCTGGGTACCTCAGCCAAGGGACACCCCGGCGTCGTATTTACCAATGACGGCAGTAGTGGTTTCATCGGTAAATATATTTCTACTCTTACAGACACCTGCGGTTGTCTCAATATACATGATGTGGTTCAGCGCCACAATCAAATGGTACAAAGTGAACATCCTGTACTCAACCTCGGAGTCACCGACGACGTGCATTGGCTTCACTTCTCCGTCTTAAACAACACGCAAAGAGACAAACTAATCATCAACCTGTCATTTCCCCTTATCTATCATGTTGCTTTATATACCGTCGCAGACGATGGAAGTATTGACAGCACCCTGATGTGGATAAGTAAAACGCTGAATGAAAGAGAGTTCAACCACCAGTTTTATATTTTTAACGTACCCATACCCCCAGGAGAAACAATAAATTGTTACCTGAAACTGCATGGACCGGGACAGCTTTCCGTACCAATAACCGTAGGAACAGAAACTTCTGTCCTTAAAGCTGTCTCAGACTTCGATACACTCTCCGGCCTCTACTTCGGCATCATGCTCGTGATGCTCCTGTACAACCTGTTTCTCTATTTTTCAGTAAAGGAGCGTAGTTACCTCTGGTACGTTCACTACATCTTCTGGGTCACATTCACACAGGCAACGCTACAAGGCTTCGGCCATCGCTTTATTTGGTCCGACAGCCCCTGGTTAACGAGATATTTTGTCACTTTCTCAGGAGCGGCAGTAGGTATTGCAACCGTACTGTTCGTTATGACCTTCCTGCACACTGCGAAGAAAACTCCTAAACTCCACAAGTTTCTTTACCTGATCATCCTCGGCGACCTCGCCGCAATAGTCGCTCTGGCATTGAAAGAATTCAATCTCAGCTATCAACTTGTAAACATCACAGCAGGTTTAGGTTCGATATTCGTCGTCGCAGTCGGCATCAAGTTGTATCGTCAGGGACACAGACCAGCCAAGTTCTTCCTGTTGGCCTGGACAGTTTTTCTGGTGTCAGTCTTCATTTTTGTACTCAGAGACATGAGTATTCTGCCTTATAATTTGTTTACTTCCCACAGTCTTCAGATCGGCTCTGCTTTGGAAGCTATTTTACTATCCTTTGCACTGGCAGATAGTATCAACACTCTGAAAAAAGAAAAAGCACTATCACAGGCAAAAGCACTCGAGGTCTCTTTGGAGAATGAAAGGATCATAAGAGAGCAAAACGTAATTCTCGAATCCAGAGTCACGGAAAGAACGTTAGAACTGAGACAATCTAACGAAAACCTCGAACGTACATTGAAAGACCTCCAGGAGAAGGAAACTCAACTGGTAGAGTCAGAGAAAATGGCATCGCTTGGTCAGTTAACTGCTGGTATCGCTCATGAGATCAACAATCCTATCAATTTTGTCACTTCCAACGTAAACCCTTTAAGACGCGATGTCGCCATGTTGTTTCAACTCCTGGAGCAGGTCGAAACTGTAGCCCAGGAAGAAACTGCCGCAGAAAAAAAGAAGGAACAAATTTCCGCACTTAAAGAGGACCTGGACTTTGACTATCTGAAAACAGAGATTGACTTCTTGTTGCAGGGAATCAGTGACGGAGCTACCAGGACAGCAGAAATTGTAAAAGGCCTAAGGGTGTTCTCCAGGCTTGATGAGGATGACCTGAAAAAAGCTGACGTCAACGACGGCCTCGACTCAAGCCTCGTCATAGTAAACCACCTGCTGAACAATGTGATCACTGTTGAGAAAAAATATTCTGGAATCCCTATGGTCGAATGTTATCCCGGTAAACTCAACCAGGTCTTCCTGAACATGATGTCTAATGCCATCCATGCCGTACATAAACGCTGGAAGGGAGAGCCCGGTGGTAAATTGGAAATACGAACATGGAACGACGAAAACCAGGTTTATATCAGCCTGGCTGACAACGGTACCGGTATGGACGAACAAACCCGAAAAAAGTTGTTTGAACCCTTCTTCACCACAAAAGATGTCGGCGAAGGCACAGGTCTGGGAATGTCAATCGCCTACAATACCATCAGGAAACACAACGGGCATATAGAAGTAAAATCCGAAATAGGCGCCGGAACAGAATTCATTATTTCTCTTCCAATTAATCAAAACTAAATTTTACTGCTGTGAGTAAGGCTGAAAAAATAAAAGTACTCTACATAGACGACGAGCAGAACAACCTGGTCGGGTTCAAAGCGACCTTCAGGATGGACTACAATGTGCTGGTAGCCGGGTCGGCAGATGAAGGAGCAGAGATTTTGGAGAAAAACCCCGACATCACTGTCATTCTTTGCGACCAAAGAATGCCGCATAAAACCGGCGTTCAGTTTTTTGAGGAGATATCACAGAAAAACGCAGCACCAGTACGGATGCTTCTGACTGGCTATACAGACATCGAATCCGTCATCAACGCCATCAATAAAGGACATATCTACAGGTACATCCCTAAACCCTGGCAAGAGACCGATATCCGTTCGGCAATAGAAGAAGGCTACAAGTACTACATGACAAACTCTATGTTGAATATCCGCAATGTAGAGTTGCAAAAAGCTTACGACGAACTGGATAAATTTGCTTATAGTGTCACCCACGACATGCGCGGCCCGATTGTAAGTATAATTGGTGCAATCGAGCTAGCTAAAGCCGCTGGTAGCTTGGAAGAAGTTCGTGAGATGCTCGAAATGATGGAAAAATCAGCCCAGAGTGTCGAAGCTTTCATCAGGAATATGCATGAATACTACAACCTGAAAAGGGGTGAGTTGGAGATCAAGGAGGTGAATTTCGAAGAACTGATCAGGGAACTTAAGGAAATGTACGAAGTCGGAGCCCGACTGGACAGTACACAGTTCAATGTACAGCTCGAACAAACGGAAGTTTTCCGGTCTGACGAAGCAGTACTCAAGATCGTACTTAATAATTTGTTATCGAATGCTTTCAAATATCAACGTTCTACAAGTGATAGTAAATTTGTGGACCTTAACATCAATGTTCAAAAAGGCACCGCAACGATAACTGTGAAAGATAACGGCATAGGCATCGACCAATCGCACATTAACGATGTGTTCAATATGTTCTACAGGGCTACTTCAGAAAGTACAGGTTCCGGTTTCGGTTTATACAATGTTAAGGACGCTTTACGTAAATTAAGTGGTGATATTAAAGTATCTTCACAATTAGGTCAGGGCACAGAGTTTAAAGTGACCATCCCAAGCAAATAATCATGAGCAACAAGCTGAATTTTGTAGTAATCGACGATAGCAAACTTGACTGCTTCATAGCAGAAAAAGTGATCCAGAACACAGGACGCAATGAGTCCATAAAATCCTTCATGATGGCCTCTGAAGCACTGGACTACCTTAGGAA
>JAFAAT010000087.1 GCA_023426425.1 Bacteroidota bacterium
CATTGAAGAAGTACGATTACAATGGCAACCTTGTACATACCTGGACGCTCTCAGGAATCCCTTTCACCATTGGCGGCGGCGGCTTTTCCATCGTTGGGAACAAATTGATTTATACCAACGACCTGAACTCAAGGCTTTATGTAGGAACCATAGGCTGTACCAGCATTGTTTTTGATACACCACTAACGATGCCCTGGACTTTTCCTCCAGTGGATTTCGCCGAATGTGCAGCCTGCATGGTGGATACAAAAGGTGGAAATCAAAAGCTCTATGGCTGTGCAAACACACTCAACCTCCCGGTTACAGCCACCGGGACTCCACCATACACCTGGAGCATACTTCGGGGCAGTGCTACCGTTACAGGCTCTGGTCCTTCATTCATGATCAATGCAGATACTACTTCTACCATTCTGCTTCACTCCAACTCCATCTGCGGACCTATCACGGATACGATAGAATTCATTCTCCCCAAGCCCAGGTTAGCCATCAGTAAGCGTAACGACACGATCTCCGGCTGCGGGAAATTTGTAGATACGTTGCATGCAAGCCTGGAGTTCGACACTACCGGGGGCATTCAGCTTCAGTACCAATGGACTCCTTCAGCATCCATCGTCAGTGGCGCACAGAGTCTGCACCCGGTAGTTAATCCAACGGTTAACACTCGTTACACCCTTACCGTCTCAACACCGCTTAATCAGGGAGGTTGTACCTGGCGCGACAGTGTTGAGACCACCATCAATGATCAAACCGTTAAGGCCGACTTCACACACAACATCGCTGCCGGTTGTGCTTCAGATACGATCAATATCCAGAACAATTCCGTCAACGCCACCAGTCATTCCTGGAGCTTTGGAGACGGCAGCCTGACCTCTGCAGTGCAGCATCCGGTGCATGTCTACCAGACGCCTGGCACCTATACAATCACACTTCTTAGTGCAAATGCCTATTGCAGTGATACAGCAATGAGGACAGTGACTGTGGCGGGTTCGATACAGACTGCCTTTGTTAGCGACAAAGACACAGTTTGCCAGGGAACACTGGTCGACTTTGAAAACAGGTCTTTGTTTGACAGCACTGCGGGAGCTCCTTTTTTCCATTGGAGCTTCGGTGACGGGGTAGTCACCACTAGCAGACATGCAAGCCATCAGTTTGATCTTCCTGGAACCTATAGCGTCATGCTGGTCGGCACCGATGCCACACCTTGTAGCGATACAGCCTACCAAGAAATAGTAGTAGATCCACTCCCTTCAGTACTTATCGAGACTGACACGCTTTTATGCGCAGGTGAGGAGACCGGCATGAGAGCTAGCTTCACCCAGGACGGCAATACGGACATTCATTGGAACCTCGGTGACGGAGAGGTTACTTCGGGAGTCGCCAGTTTAAGACATGCCTATAATGCACCAGGTGTCTATACGGTCCGTGTGCAGACAAACTATAGAACATGTCCTGGTGCAGAAACAACAACTAACATCACGGTGCGGGAATCTCCTGTCTTTGATCTTGGTCCGGATACTAGCATCTGCAGAGAGCAGAAGACATATATCATCGGACCTGCTGATCCTGATGAAAACCTTACCTGGCGCTGGTCGACGGGGCAGACTACGCCCAGAATCTTTGCCGGAGAAGCAGAAGCCTACATATTGGAGGCAAGCAATGAAGCTTGTACTTTTACCGACACCATCGTAGTGGAGCGTTACACATGTAATTGCGAGGTAAGCCTTCCGAATGCGTTCACTCCCAATGGCGATGGTAGAAATGATCTCTTCAGGATCATTACTCCCGGGGATTGCGATATTCGCGGTGTAGTCTTTTCAGTGTTCAATCGCTGGGGGCAGGAAGTCTTCCACTCAGAGCGTGTACATCAGGGTTGGGACGGAACCTTTGGGGGCGCTCCAGCAGAAACAGGGACTTACCACTACATGTTGCAATACTATATTGGAGATGCACATACTGGTACACTGGACAAAGGAACTGTCGTTCTGATCAGGTAAAGCCAGTCATTCAGGATATCTGTTCCAGCGGTCTGTCGTAATCCACTGATTTGATAGAGTGAAACAAACATGTAATTCGCGCAGTTACCTGTTGTGTTTCGCCCTGATGGTTTTGCAACTCCAGTTTTGCATAGACGTAGCGGTATAGGCTGTAGGGTGGTCCCCCCGGCAGATGTTCTTTATCAAACGTAGAGACGGGCTCAGATCTGGTGATTATATAGCCCAGTTCATTTAGCTTCGGCCTGATGAACTTCTTAAGCGCATTATTCACATAATATGCCGGCATCACTAATGCAGGTAGATGAATAACCGCCAGCCCCGCAAGTACTATAATGAGTAGCCAGATCTGCATAATAGTTTCTCATGTAAAATTAGCTAAATAGATATGGATTTCGAAGGTCTGTTCGTCTTAAGAGTAAATTAATTGCTATGGCTGAATTTGCATTCGGGAAACACAAACGCAAGGGAAGAGGGGCACCAGTCCCTCGTGTTGACCTTACACCTATGGTAGATCTGGGATTTCTGCTCATTACGTTTTTCATGTTCACCACTTCCCTCACGGACCCGCGCAGTTTAGTTGTCAATATGCCGGTGCCCACATCGACTGACAGGATGGCTTTTGTTGATACCAGTACAATTACAATCATTCCCTATGAAAACCACCTGTACCTATCGTATGAGGGCGCATTTGAAAAATCACTCGTTACTCATCCTATCACTCAGGTTGAAGTGAGAACTGCTTTGCTTCAGAAACAATCTGAATTGAGGGACCTTCCAACTTCCTTCTCCAAAACAGCTCATAAATTACATGTAATTATCAAGCCCCATCAGACAAGCAAATATCAAGATCTTGTGGCAGTGCTTGACGAAATGACCATTAGTAAGGTGCCTGTATACGTAATTGATGAACCTTCAGCAGAGGAGAATATATGGATCGATAGATTCAAAAGCGTCCAGTAATCGCTGAAACTAGCTCTCCTGTACCTCCTCCTAAATGAACTTGATCTTCACTCTGATATTGGTATTTCTGCCTTTGTCGTCAGTGCAGGAGATTTTTACCTCAGGACTATCAGGATGAAAGAACAGCTTTTCATCGGCACGGGCAGCTGCATAAAACCGGTCGTTGATATACCAATACACTTTGCGTACCTCATTACCCGCCTGGCAACCAAGTTCCAAAGGCTGCTTTCCGCGGTCCGTGATCATGTAGGTCATGTTATCCGTCAGAGAATTGATAACGGGTGCCTTGCCGTCGAACACCCTGCTGCAAGCAGGATTGTGTGCAGGCAGTTTTTCATAGGCGATGTTCCCTGCCTCATAAAATGAAGTAAGCTCTGGTGATAGGTTTGGAACTTGCTTGCTGCGGTAGCCGGACTTTGGCAAACAGGATGTGCAATAGGATATTGTCTCGTCTGCTGAGACATACACTGTCTTCAGGTGATCACAATATTGAGTCGAAGACCTCCCGGGGATATATTCATCCATTACGTGTTTGCTGCAAAACTCTTCCTGCAATTTTCCAGAGACTGTACACACCAATCTGTATCCAATGTCTGCTGGTGGTTTCAGCCACTCTAGAGAAACATGTTCGTCTATTGCATGAAACAACTGGAAAAGTAGGGGAGTTGCCGTGCCTGCTCCGTTTAGTTCTGCAACTCCCCTTCCGGAAAAGTTACCAACCCACACACCAATAGTATATCTGCTGTTATAGCCAATGCTCCAGGCATCACGGCGACCATAGGAGGTTCCGGTTTTCCAGGCTATCCTGGGGATGTTGCTTGCCTGATCGTGCAGGTTCGGAAGGTCTGGACGGTGCAGCTCACTCATAATCCGACCCAGCAGATAGCTCGCACTCTGGCTGAGTATCTCAACGCCACTGTCTGCGTGTACCACACTGTCCTTCAAAAACCTGGGGGGATAATAGCTGCCCTTGTTTGCTAGCGCAGAATACAGGTTAGTAAGCTCTTCCAGCCTCACTCCACAGCCCCCCAGAATCATCGAAAGCCCTAGTTTGTTTTTGTGTTGCCACACGGATCTAAAACCGGACTTGCTCAATGCAGTAATGAATGCTGGAACCGAGATCTCATTCAGCAGTTTGACAGCAGGAATGTTCAAAGAAAGCTTCAGTGCATCTTCTGCAGCTATGTTGCCACGAAAGTTCAGATCATAGTTCTCAGGCACATAGCCTTTGAAATTTGTCGGAACATCAGCGATCTTGGTCTTCGGTGTCGCAAGTCCTGCGTCAAAGGCAAGTCCATATAGTAGCGGCTTCAGCGTACTACCCGGCGAACGTAATGCCTGCACACCATCTACCTGGCCATGATTTATCCGGTCCCTGAAGTCGGAAGAACCTACATAGCAGAGCACTTCGTGGGTCTGATTGTCCAATACAATTACAGAGGCATTGTTAATGCCACTGAGCTTTAGCTTGTTTGAGTAGGCGCCTATAATCGCTTCCGCCTGCGTCTGCTTCGCTTTGTCTATCGTGCTGAAAATTGTCCTGCTTCCGGGATACATTTTTCTCAGCCTGTATGCAAACTGAGGCGCTACCTGCGGTGCCGGGTGTCGATAGGCCAGCAGTGGTTCATTTTTTGCATCGTGAATCACTGCTGGAGGGAACAACTTTGACTCCTCATATCTGCTCAGCCATTTGTTCCTTTCCGCTTCAATGAGCAAATTGTCTTTGCCCATCACCAATGAGTTCGGCCTGTTAGGAATGATGCTCAAGGCAGTAATTTCTGCCAGCGAAAGCTGGTCCGGGCTTTTATCAAAATAAAGTAGGGAGGCAGCTTTTACGCCCTGTATGTTTGAACCATACGGAAGAAGGTTGAAATAAAGCTGAAGAATTTCATCTTTGGATAAGTGCAGTTCTAGTTGTAACGCCCGCCACATTTCGACCAGCTTATTTACATAGCTCCTCTTTTTAGGCTCTAGCATTCTGGCTACCTGCATGGTGATGGTCGATGCGCCTGATGTACGACGACCCTTCACTAGATTGTTTACGGCCGCCCGTATAATAGCTACAATATTGATTCCCGGATGATAGTAGAAATACTTGTCTTCCTTGAAAATAATAGCCTTGCTCAATTCGGGCGTAATCTCGTTTAGTTCTGCCCTGAATCTCCACTGCTCATCGTGTGTTAGAAACATATGCAGTACTTCGCCGTCCCTTGCTTTTATCAAAGTTGCATACTTAACATCCTTTTTTGCGGGCCACAGTAAATCCGCAGCCAGAAAAAGGAATATAAACCCCGTCAGCACCGCTAGTACCTTTCCGGCTCTTGTTTTCAGATACCTCCTAATCATTGCTCCCGAACTGTAATGGTTCCTGCACCATGGTAAGAGTGGAATGCGCCATTATACATTGCGTCCGCCATCACAGGTCCCAGCTTATAGGTGCCCGGAGAAACTGCCCTGGCCATATACCAAAAGTCTTGCCTTTTGGGTGTTACAGTGGTAAACAGGTTCAGACGGTCATCCCGTATATCCAGGTAGTCTGCTACTGCAGGGTCTTTGATCCATTCCATTCCCGGGAGCTCCACCAGTCTGCTATTTTCGATTTCCAAACCTGCAGGAAGCATGTCCGTTATCGCGACGTTTTCAATTGCCCTTCCCTGCAGACTTTCAATAGACAGTTTCACGATGATCAGGTCATTTTGCCTGAAACTATTATTGGTGATCTGTTGACCATTTCTGGTGTAAAAACTCCTGCGCACTTTAATGTATCTGTCTTCCTGCACATAGCTTCCATCTGCTGTGATACCTGAAACTTCCCAGGTGTAGTAATAAGTGCCCTTACCTTGCACTCCCAGGTTTATGGATGCTCCAATGTGATTATTGAGTTTCGTTTTGGTGGCTGGCCCTTTGGAGCTGGCAAGTTGCTTTCCTTCATACGTAAGAATAGCTGTGCCGGTTGTTTGATTGGCTAATCTCGACAGCTTGCCAAGCGCCAGGATGCCAAAAGCATTTTCCTGGGTGTTGAGGTATGGCTGTTCCTTCATTTGCTGGGAAAGATGTTGGGCCATCACAGCTATCTGCGGATTGGTCGGATCTGTGTCCAGCATGGCATTCAATGATATTGCTTCATCTCTGATCCAGGAATAAAAGTTGCCACCAAGTGATTGGTTGGCCTGTTCCCCTGAAAAAGACGCTGGCAGCACTTCCCTTGCTTGCGTTGGCATACCTGCGCGGGTATAGGCAGCTGCCAGTAGATACTTACTGTCAATGCTTAGCTCATCCAGATGCGCTTTGTAGTAGTTCATTGTGGAGAGTTGGGTTTGCCCGGCATTGGCAAGAATATATAAGCTGTAACAGATCTCTTTGGCAGCTATCTTTCTCATCTGGTTGCCGTTGTAGTGAAGCATCTCCGTCTCCTTCCGCCCCAGCCTGTGTTTCAGAAAACTCAGCAATCCTTCGATCATTCTGTGATTCACTTCAAAGCCTGCTTTTTTAGCTTCCAGCAGGAAATGCGCTGCATACACGCTGCCCCACCAATTGTTAGACCAGGTACCCGGCCAGAAGGACAGACTTCCATCTTCCAGTTGCATCCCCTGGATTTTGTTGATGGCCTGTTGCACGTTGTATGCTGGGTTTGGATCCTTGTCATCTCTTCGTTCAAGACTCATTACCAGATCCTTGTAATAAAGTTGTGGGAATGCTGCCGACACAGTTTGCTCAAGACAACCATAGGGATAGTTCACCAGATCCGACAGATTCTTTGTGAATTGTACCATTGGGTTGTTACCAAAGAGGATAGTGCTCCGTGCTGTTGAAGGAATAAACTTATTTGGGATTAGAATTGATGCGGGTGCCTGTGCAGTAGCTATACCGTTCTGACTTATTTTTTGCAATGATGCAGGTGGTCTGATACTCAGTTCAGTCTCATGCAGAAACTTTTCCTTCATCGCTGATACAGTGACCAAAACCTTCCCGGCACCAACTGCTTCTGTAGCGCCAATCCGGAAAACAACCCTGCCATCCCTGTTGCCGCTAACATTAATATTTTCAGTTGCGTTCCCCAACACCCTCAGCGGACCTGTCAACTCCAGCCTTACAGTTGCAGCTGCAGTCTTTGTCGTGGTGTTGCTTAGTGTCACTGGAACCAGAACCTCATCTCCGGGACTGAGGAAGCGAGGGAGTCCCACACTTACTACAATGGGATCTGCAACTTTAATGTGCTCTTCTTTGGCTCCGAAGCCCTTACCCTTATAGGCCGCAGCCATAACTCTGAGGTCACCTGAGAACTGGGGGATGTTCAACTTGTACCTTACAATGCCGTTTGCATCTGCCTGTTGTATTCCACTCCAGTAGGAAACGTTTTTTACTCTATTTACAAACATGGGATTCACCCTCATTTCCGACTCATCACTACCATCACCACCTGTGCTGGAAAATCTTGTCTTGACCTCTGGTAATAGCAAAGGATAGATGTCATAATTACCAGTGGTAAGTGCCTGCTTCTGATAGAACCACTGATGTGGATCCGGAGTTTTGTAGTTCTTTATCTGAAGAATTCCCTCGTCAACTGCAGCAATGGTTACCATTGCCCCCGGTGCAGTCTTGACTGTCACTGTCTGCGCACTCCGCGAACGGGTCTGTTCTGATACAGTAACCTGAACTGGTAACTGGTAGTCCTTATTCTCCACAGTAACGGAACGGAAACCGTGTGCTATTGTCAATGGGAGGTCGCTCTCATCCATCGGCCTGATTAACGTTGCTGTTACGTACACATTCGGAATACAGGCTTCATCTGCTTTAAGTTTCACCGAAGCGGTTTTGTTTTCCGTTTCTAAGTAAAAATGCTTGAGGATGCTGTTTCGTTCCATGGTCACCAGCATCCTTCCATCGAATGGCGTAGAGAAAAGTACATCAATATCTTCCCCTGCCTGGTATTTGTCTTTGCCAGTTGTTATGGAAATATGTCCTTCATTATTCACTTCAAAAGACGAGTATTCTGTATCTCCCCAGCCGTAAGCATAAAACGTCTGAGACACGTAGCTGTTACTTCCTTCCAGTGAAGCGCGCAGTTCGTATTCTCCGCTAAGTTCAGGGGTGAAGGCAAAGGCTGCTCCGGTTGCCGAAGTAGTCAGTCTTTGCTGTTTCATTGTCTTCTCCTGCTTGCGGGAGACATACTTGTACGACGCACCGTTTTTTTCAATCACTGTATGCCACTCAAGCTTAATGAGTGTGAGCTGCACAGGTACGTTGCTCCGGGGATTTCCTTTTTTGTCTACGGTTACCAGGGATATCTTCATTGGTTTCCTGGTACTCACATATTCATCTTTCAACTTTAATCCTACAAATACAGGCTGAGTATAGACCTTAAAATGTTCGAAGCGGTGCACAGGTCGCCCAGTCTCATCAAACACAGTGGCAGTGACATTACCCTGTATCATTCCCACCTCCTTCATCTCAGGCTTCAGCTGAAACGCCACAGCAGCAAGTCCCTTGTCATTCGTCTTCCCTGTTTTTACTTCCGTGTTGAAATGGAAGTTATTCTTCAAGTTGAAATTATAATCATCAAAACCTTTGGGTGAGAACCTAACCTTACTCATATTGACAGTAGCTTCAAAGTTCCTGTCTGCAGCAGGTGTTCCAAAAAGGTTGTCTGCCTTCAGGAAAGCCTGTATAGTATCTCCTGCAGCGTATGCACTTTTGTTAAGGTTTACAGTCAACTTAATGCGGTCAGGAATGAAATCCTCCACACTTATCCGATAGCTGTTCAAGAGAACGTCGTTACCGCTGAGCAGTTCCATATTGTAGGTGCCGGTTCTTGCAGATGGGGGTAAGCTAAAGCTGGTCTCTGCTGAACCTTCGTTGTTTAAGATTTTCCTCATGGTGGCAAACTCCTTCCCGTTCGGCATCACCAGTCTGAACTTGACTGGAATTTCACCTACCTGGCCCCTCTGTTCATCTCTGACAACGGTGGTAACATACATTGTTTCTCCAGGCCGGTACAGGTTACGTTCTGCATAGATCATTGCATTTAGACCCGCAGGCCCGGAGTCATATCCGCCTACATCGAATCGCGAAGTTTCCACCCGGCTCTGAGATAGTTTGATAAAGCTAAACTCCTCCCCTTTTTTTGCTGTAATATGCCCTAACTGGAAGCCGGGTGCTCTTTTGGTTTTATCCTCAAATACTGCGATGCCTTCACTGTTTGTTACACCAGAATATTACCGTTGGTTGTTGCTGCTGATAAAGTTGATTTGTACGCCCGCAATGGGACTTGCCTCACGTATCGAATTGGCAAATACATAGGTATTGTGCTTGTCTTCCTTCACAATCAGACCGATATCGGAGAGGGTCAATATTTTCGATTCCTGTACCCAGTTATGTTCAGTCGACGCTACTGAGATCACGTAGATTCCGTCGTACTGCCTGATCCTGTCCTTAAAATCAAGGTGAAGAACCCTCGCAGAGTTGTTCCTCGGAAGTTTGATCGTTTCATAGGTTTGCTGGTAAACAGTGTCACCCAAATTGTGTGTGTTGTAATAGCGGTAATATTGTGCGTCGTCCTCGGACCAGTCATATCCGTAATCTATTCCTCTTCTGAAGAGTTCTTCCAGGTTGTTTTCATAGACCTTCACTACAGTAACTGCGACTTTGGGTACATTGACTATGTTCAGCGCCAGGTTTTTGAATCCTGCAGAAGAGAGGTACATGCCTTTGCTATTGAGAAAGTTTACAGCAGGTTCGAGTTTGCCGAATCCTATCTGTTCGTAATGGTCACGCTTCATACGACCACCAAATGCCCCTTCCAGGTGTTTGGAAATCGTTACCTCGTATTGCTGTTCAGCTTTTAGGGCATTGCTGGTGATGATAAAGCCCATATCACTAAGGGTGATTTCAAATGGCACAGAAGGTACGATGGTGACATATGATTTTAGTCCTTCTTCTGCTACCGGTTGTGATGTGTACACCAGGATAGTACCCTCCGCACCGTTATGATGTCCACTCATTCCCGTAATCGTCATGTTATACCGGGAAGGTATTAGCAGGTTCAGTTGTGTATCTTTTGAGCTTGTGTATGTGGCTGTGACTGGTATGCCTTTGGTGATCGTTGCCTGCAGTGGTGTTTCCTCATCCAATTCATTCACTGGAGAGAATTGTAAGGATACCTTCCTGCTTCGCCCACCATTTGTGAGAAATGGTGACAGGGTTTTGTCTCCGGATTTTAATTGGATATGCGTTGCTGCTTCCGAGACCTCAACTTCATAGTTGAAATCGAAGTCGATCTGAACTACTGTATTCGACATTGCTTTTCCCCGGGTCCAGGAAATCGTAGAGCCAGTCACACGTAACGGAGCTGTATGAAACCTGATCTCTTCCTTCCTGATCGGCCAGCGCTGCTTTGCTTTATTTGTCAGCTGCGGTGTAAGCCTTGCGGTGTAATCTGTTCCGGGAGCCAGCTTTTCCGCAGGTGAGAACACAAGCTCACTGGAACTGTTCCATTTAAACTGTCCACGTATTTTAGGGGTAAACTCGATATAGGCGGAACTGTCCCAGCACTGCAGAAGGGTATCCGGATAAACATCTTTGTTGAAAGAGAAAACAAGATTCTGCAATTGCTCGACTTCTGATTCGAAATTCTTCTTTGCAACGAATAACTCATCTTCTTCATTGCAAGAGCCGCACAATAGCAGGCATAGGAGCATGGTGCTCAATTGGAAGGAAAATCTCATAACGGGACTGGTAACTACTTTAAAAGTAGCAAAAGAGATGCAGAAGCACCTCGTGGGTTTATCTAATAGCCGACTTCTAGTGCTGCTTTAGAAACTTACGGGTGGAGATATGGCCAGCTGAGGTAACCCTGATCGTGTATAGTCCGTTACTCAACCTGGAGACGTCAATCCGTGTTTCCTTCTTATCTGTTGCAACAGTACTTACTTCCTGCCCCTGTAGGTTGAAAATTGAAATAGTCTTTGAGCTTGTGTAAGGGGTATTGAGCATTACGTGGTCTGAGGCCGGGTTGGGGAAGAGTGTTACCTCAGCTTCCTTTTGATGCTTCAAAATATCCGCCTCAAAAAAGCACTGCATTCTTGATCGGTGTAAGCAGCCACTAGCTGTTTCTACTTCGACCTGGTAACAGCCGGGACTGGCGGGATAGTAATTATTGGTCGCACCGGGTACTGCAATACTGTCCTTATACCACTGATAGCTTATAAATCCTGTCTGGGTGACCATGTTTGCACCTGATATCGAGAGGTCGGGTATAAACGCATTCAAATTAGTGACGGCTCCACTGTCTCTGACTGTCGCGAATGCAATCTGACGAAATGTACTAGCAGTTTGGAATGGCAGACTTCCGTCAAAAATGTTGTATTCAGTAAGCGGACGAAACAATGTGGTGAATATCGTAGCTGCAGTAAGGTAGCTGCCTGCGTAGGATTGGTGTGCACCATCAGGTCCCCAGGGATCCACTCCCGGCAGTGCAGCAATGGCCTGCTTCCAGGCTGGTCCAATGGGGCAAATGATTTCATCAGTACTGTCGTTCAGATATTTGTAATTCGCCCAGATACGGTCAATCATTTCAATGCCGTTGTTTCCATAGGGCGGGGAGCCTGCCTTGAATGCCCAGCCGGCAAACCATACCATCTTGGCACAGGGACTATAAGCCTTCACCGAATCCCTTATTTTCAGGTGTCCTTCTATCACTTTACTACTTGAGGGAAACAGTCCGTAATTGTAAACAAACCGCCCCTGGTTGTCCTGCACAACTACGAAGTCCCAGTTACTCTGCCTGATCAGATCGAATACCACAGGGTTATTCATGTGCGCCTGATTGCCCTGAGCTGTGTCGCCTACTGTGATACCGCCGGGTGCATGAGTCACATACTCCAACGGTAGTTCTGCAGCATCTGCTAAACCCTTCACCAGGGCCGGAACATCGAAAGTGGACACAAAGCTATTGCCGATGTAGAGTACCCGGGTAGTATCGGCAGCCTGAGCACCTGCGCTAGCGAATAACATTATCACAGCGGAACATACCGTTTTATAGAAAGCGGACATGGATACACATTTGTCTAAAGTTACCCTGTGTTGTTCACTCCCCAAGGGGTGATTTTTCCTTTCGCATTTATCCTGACGACTGAATGACAAAGGTGTTCCATTCTGATAGACAAGAATCTACCGTGTTGCGGCTTTCCACTCAACGATCCCACTCAGGATGTTGCTGCAAAGTGCCCAGGATCTTCAAAGGATCAAAAAAAGATCTAGGCATCATCCCCAAAAACCAAAGAAGAAAACTCCTGTGAAGCAGCACCATAATATGGTAAAGGACACGTGTACTGAGGTTTCGAACCGCTTGCCGTCACTTTTCTCCTGCTGCCAGCAGCCTGGCTAGGTCCAGCTTCTTCATCGTCATCAAAACCTGTCCTACATTGGCTGATTTTGATGGATCGCTCATCAGTTTGCCGAGAACCGTTGGGAGCACCTGCCAGGAAATGCCAAACCTGTCCTTCAGCCAGCCGCACATGCTTTCTTCACCGCCTTCAGTGAGTTTGCACCAGTAATAGTCTATAGCTTCCTGGTCTTCGCAATGGATTACGAAGGATACGCCCTCGCTGAAGCTGAACCCATGGGGAAGTGCACTGTCCATAAACATAAACTTCTGACCGTTCAGCGCTACCTGAGCATGCTTCACTGTGCCCGGTTTGTTGGGATTCTCGTTGAACTCATACCGGAGAATACCGTCCACTGTAACCTCACTAAATACGCCGCTGTAGAATTCGATAGCCTCATTCGCTCTGCCTGCCTGCGCCTCAGTGAAAAGCAGGGAAGGTGTGATGACCTGTCCTACCGCTGCTATTTCCCCCAGTGCAAACTGCCAGGATACACCCCAGCGGTCATTCAGCCAGCCATACATGGGGCTCCATTCCTGTGCTTCCAGGTCCATCATCACAATACCGCCTTCTGAAAATGCTATCCAGATATTCTGCAGCGTCTCCTCATCCTCACTAATGTAGAAGAAAGAGATCGATGGGTTTGGCTTGTGCATTGGTCCGCCGTTTAGCAGCATAAACCTGTAGCCGGATACCTCAATCTCCATCACCACCTGTGATTCCTGCAGGATCCTCGAATCAGGAAAATGCGTGGTGTAGAAAGCGGCAGCTTCTTTTGCTTCCTTGTCGAACCAGAGACAACTAGTGATCTTTTCCTGCATGGCTGGGTTTTGAGGGCAAATCTACCGAATTGCGATTGCCCACGAATATTCTGCCTGTGTGCTACTGATGGAGCATGTCCGCGAATCAAGGAGTCAGCCGCGGTTCTGGTCCTGTTTGCGGATGGGTGTTGAGGCAATGAGCTTATGCAAAGATACGGTCGTGAATAGGCGTTTTGGCATTACAACCATTACATAACGCCGGTGAAAGCCGCGCCAGGTGCGGAAAGAAATTTTAAAAAAGTTTCTGGAGGCCTAAAAATGGCTCAAAATGCAGGCTGTAAAAATATAATATGAAGCGGTCACCCAAATGGGGTATCAATTTACAGGGAGTTTCAGCAAGCAATCAGCAAGGAGACAGCAATGAGGCAGGGAGGAGACAGGAAGCGGGTAGGAGACAAGGTGGTGATTGCACCGATCGGGTTGGCAGCCCAGGTGTGCAGAACATTGCAGAGAACGCGATAAAGGAAACGAGTTTTTGCGCACCTTCAAATGAAAAAAAACTTTTAGAAACCGATCGGTTGCGTATATTTGCAACCAACCGGTTTCCTAAATAGATTACCAGATGAGAAGAGATATTTTTCAGGCCATTGCTGACCCTACCCGCCGGGCTATTATTACACTAATTGCGGTGCAAGCCATGACACCCAATGCCATTGCAGCACATTTTGACTCCAGTCGGCAGGCGGTGTCTAAACATCTTCGCATTCTTACTGAGTGTGAGCTGATTAGGCCGGAACAAAAAGGAAGAGAGGTATATTATCAACTCGAGATCCACAAGATGAGAGAAATAGACAACTGGCTCGCTCAGTTCAGAAGGATTTGGGAATCCCGATTCGATGAATTAGACAATTTATTAGCAACCATAAAAAAGTAAACACATGAACAGCAATCTGCTTTTTGATTTTTCCGTTGATAAGGAAAACAAAACCATTCAAATCACCCGGGAGTTTGACGCCAGTCTGCCACTTGTTTGGCGGGCGTGGACAACGCCTGAACTTTTGGACAAGTGGTGGGGACCCAAGCCGTGGCGGGCAGAGACAAAAACCATGGATTTTCGCGAAGGTGGCTTTTGGCTTTACGCAATGGTGAGCCCGGAAGGCGAAAAACATTGGGCTAAGCTTAGTTATTTTACAATCGACACCGAGAAGTCATTTACGGCCAAAGACGGTTTTTGCGACGAGCATGGAGTGTTGAATCCGGCTTTTCCTCAAAATCTTTGGGAAAATGCGTTTACAGCGCAGGAGGAAAAAACTCAGGTGCGCATGCTTCTCAGTTTTGATTCCCTTGGTGACCTTGAGACTCTAATCCAGATGGGCTTCAGGGAAGGATTTACCATCGGACTCGATCAATTGGACGAACTATTATCAACGATCAAATAGAATATCATGCCCACAGTTTCAAAAGAAATTCTGGACTATAACAATAGCCAGTCCAATCAAGACAAGGCGATCTGCGACCTACTGGCCAATGAGATTACCGCTCATCTCCCGGAGGCGGAGAATAAGATCTGGCACAGGCACCCAGTCTGGTTCCTGGAAGGGAATCCTGTTGCCGGCTACAGCAGGGAGAAAAAAGGAATCCGGCTGATGTGTTGGAGTGGTGCAGATTTTGAAGAGGATGCTCTCTCCGTAAAGGGTGATAAATTCAAAGACGCGTCCGTGTTTTTCAGTTCCGAGGAGGAAATCAACCTGGCAGATCTAAAGCGTTGGCTTGAAAAGTCCAGGACAATTCAGTGGGACTATAAAAACCTGGTGAAGCGGAAAGGCGTGCTGGAGCGATTGAAGTAGAAGTGCAGTACCAGACTCCGGTTTTGATTGATAGCTTATACGAGCGTTGATTCTCTGGTAAGCTTTATCTCCTGGAAGTAATGTCAGGCCAATGGGGCCTTTGCTGGTGCTTAGAAAAAAGCATTACCAGAGCTTGATCAGGCGCTGTACAGAACGCTCACCTGGTTGAACTGCTACATGCAAGACACTGTATTTGTAGATCTGCTGTGTTTGCAAAGGCTGCTACTGTTTAACGCACCAGCGATGGCTGGTGACCCAACATTGTGTAGCGCGACTTTGCCCTTTGTTTTTTGCAAGCCGGCTCCAGGCTGTTCAGGCAGGAGCTAGCTTGAAAATACCCACATGTAGGTATTTCAGGATAGTTGGCAGAGCTATACCTTGTCTATGCTATTGCCGATGAACTGACAGGGATTGCCGGTTGAGGCAAAGGACCGTGTCAGTCATGGCGTTTCTTAAACAGTATAAAAAAACAAAAATGAGAAAGTTAATGAAGTCGTCCGTCGCGGTGCTTGCGATAATCTTGGCTTCAGCCATGCCTTCTTTTGGTCAGTGTACCCCTGCCAAGGATGCAGACATGGCAAAGTACAAAGCCAAGGTAGATGCTGGGGAGAATGTGCAGAGCTGCTCGCAATGTGCCATGCTGGCGCTGTACCATTGTTCTGCGAGGCATTGTGTGAAAGATGAAGACATTAAGAAAGTGGGTTCGCTGATTGCCGCCTGCAAAGAGAACATCAATAATATGGGCGATCCTATTTGTTGCCCTGAGCTGGTATCAAAAGAGCCGGAGTGGGGTGCGGATGTGGAGTAGCCGGGATTGCTTCTCTGTGTGCGTGTTTCTTGTTCTGATTTTCACGCTTACCAGCGCAGTTAGTGCAGAGCGTGTAAAACTAAAGTCTAGCTTTTGAAATTATAAGGTCACCTTTAGTTTTGCAAGAATTGATGATTGAGACAGAGTCCCGCAGTGATCGGGCTGTAGTCTCTCGCCAAATAGCATAAAAGAATCCCCTGTCTAAGAAGACTGCACACTAGACCTCGCCTACCTGTTTATTCTTCTAATTTAGTCACTCAAGGTGTTTGCAATTCATTGAAGAATTGGTATGTTTGCCGCCCGTTGCCCGGATGGCGGAACTGGTAGACGCGTCAGACTCAAAATCTGGTATCTTCACGGATGTGCAGGTTCGATTCCTGTTCCGGGCACCTTCAAAATCAACAGGTTATAAGTAACCCGTTTTGTTACTGAAAGAAGCTACTCTTAAATTTGCAAGTGATTTGCAGGTGAAGGTTAGCTTCTTTGTCCTTATGTACATGAACTTCAGTCCCGAAGTTAGTTAGAATTCCAATTCTCTAAACTTTTCAAATTTACTTTTCTATGTCACCTTTTGTAGAGAGGTTGGTGGAACTTCTATCTCCCTATTTTCCTCATCATAAAGAAACAGAACACTTCCTCATATGGGAAGGCGATCCGGAATATCTAAGTTTTGGTTATAAACATCCTCAAATTGAAGAACTTTTTAAAAATCCGGACAAATTATTTGAAGAAATGCTGACTCCTGTGGAGGAAATAAATGACTTTGACGGAAGTGTTCAAAAAGTGAGATATGATAGAGTGGTAAAGGCAGTTCTTACAATGAGGTATTCAAAAAAATATGGACAACTTGAACTTTACAGGTTTGAACAAACCTGGAAATGGACAGGTAGCAAACGTCAGTTCTACAGTAAACAAGAAGAAAAAATCATTTTCCGTGAACCACATATAACAATACCTATTCCTTTTAGAAGATATCTTACACTCAGACTTCGAACACATTTTTTGCGAATGCTTGAACAAATGAAAATTAGCAGGGACACAGGTAAAGCTGTACTCATGCACTGGTTGCAGAACATGAGTAAACTACCGAGAGAGGTGCTTCATAAAATAACTATTGAAGATAAGGTATCATGTTTCTATACAAATGAAGCATTCAGGAAAGCAAAAACTTTTGAAGAACTTGCAGATTATACGGCAGGTTGTAGAATTCCCCAAAAACTTCGGGTAATTTTTTCTACAAAATTGTCTGAGTTTGCAAAACTCTATTCCAGGATTCCTGCGGCACAAAGACCAAAATTCAATCAGTTCATCTACAAACAGAAACCTGAAGAACTGGCTCAGGTTATTGAGAGATTTGATCTTATGGGAAGTATTATTAACCTGTATTATGGTGGAGGTCTTATCTCAGCTAATAACGGAATGCGCATTGATATTACATCAATCTATCAGGATCTTATAGTTCGGGGAAAGTATCCTCTAAACCTGAACTGGGGTGTGAAACGCATTAGACAGGAACATGACAAGTGGTCTAGAGAAATCACTCTTAAACGACTGAAGAAAGCCCCTAAACTTAAGGTCTCCAAACACTTTGGATTCCTCAAATCTACAGATCAAATACAGGTGGAACTTATTTCTACAAATGAAAGACTTGTACAGGAAGGTAGCGAGATGCGGCATTGTGTAGTGAGTTATCATACTGCAATTCGGTCCGGTAGGTGCGCTATATATTCTGTTGTTTTTGATGGGATAAGATATACCTTGGAGCTTAAACAGAGGTCTGGCACGTATTTTATAGCACAACTTAGAGGTCTACAAAATGTGGACGCACCGAAAAAGGTGAGAGAGTTAATCCAGGAACAAATTGATCTACACAATTCAAAAAATGGTCTACCATCTTACGAAGCAATCAATAATTATGCATTTGACGAAGTAGATTATTAACATGTATTCATAGAATTTCTGGTTACCTTTACTCCGATCGACACCACTTAAATTTAATATATGCCAGAGAATGCAAAGAAGAAGTACAATAAGTTAACACCTACTGAAGTAGAACAAGTTAAAGATATGGTTCTTAAAGGTGTTTCTCCGGAAGATATTTCAAAACACTTCCACATTGGAATATCCAGTGTTCACAACTACAAAAAAAGGTTTAAAGAGGAAGGTCTCAGTGTTCCGGATATTCGGGGTAAACGACCTGCAGGATCTATAAATGCACCTGCAGGAGTCAGAGCAAGTGGAGAAGTTCATTCTGTTTCCGCTTACGAACCTCATAGTTATACTGTAGAAACAAAATCAAAATCCAGTACATCCCAAAGAATCATCGGACAACTGGAAATGGGAATTGAAAACAGTTTAAAGTTTATCGTTAATGGTGTATCTGTTATAGTAAGTGCTGCTGCAAAGAATGTGAGCATTGGTAAAGACTGTATTGAGATTAGATTTTAATCTGGTTTAATCTAATTGTCAGAACCCGGTTTAAGGCCGGGTTTTTTTATTACCTGTAATTAAATGTATATACAGGAGATGGCACGGAAAACTGATTTATCACCAGAATTAGTACAGGAAATTGAACAACATTTGAAAGATGGACTCAAACTAAGGGAAATACGAAAAATTCATCCTCAAGTAGACAGTCTTCAGATCTCTTATATCAAAAGACGACTTGAGGGTAAGATCAAAAGCTGCAAAGACAAATCACCACCGCTGATATTTCGAATTAATGATGTCATTGTGAAAATTTCAAGAACAGTGAAATCGGTTGAATTAAATGATAACGAAATTCGAATAATCTACTAACTATGAAACTCAAATTATTTAAACACCTATCAC
>JAFAAT010000122.1 GCA_023426425.1 Bacteroidota bacterium
GGACAGACACAAGCACCTGGGAGTCCTCGGCGGATAATCAAAACTGGCATCATGCTACACTGGTGCCGGATTCGACGGCTGCCGGTGTATGGGTAAGGGCTGGGCACACTCTGTCACTAGATTCTACAGTAGTAATAGATCAGTTGTCCGTCGAGTCGGGCGGCCTATTGTCCGTGGGTGCCGGTGATACACTTCGGATTGCCGATGGTGCTGGTGCAGACATTGTTGTAGACGGAAGTGTAACTATTGCTGCCGGTGGGTCTCTGATCTTGTTGTCAAATGAGAATGGTACAGCCACTATTGGAGCTTCAGCCGGAACTATTTCAGGTGATGTGACGGTTGAACGATATATTCCTGCTAAACGTGCCTGGAGGTTCGTAACTGCGCCGGTAAATACCTCTACTACAATCTTCGACAATTGGCAGGAAGGGGGCCTTACCACCCTTTCCGGATATGGAACTCATATAATGGGTCCGGTCGGGGCAACGAATGGCATTGACGCGGGAGCAAATGCGTACTCGATGTTCAGGTATGAGACTGCAGCCACGCCGAATACCTGGGCAGCGGTGACAAGTACTAATCAAACAGTGGACACTTTTTCTGTTGGGACTGGATACAGGATGTTTATCAGGGGAGACAGGACAGTGCCGGTTTCAAGCTCCAACAATAGTGCCAATGCCACGACTCTTAGGGCCACCGGAAGCGTGCTAATGGGAGATGTGGTTTTCGCTGGAGGCAATGCACCAGCGAGTCATAGTTTTTTACCTGCGCTTGACCCTACGCCGGGAGAGTTTTCACTGGTAGGGAATCCCTTTGCCAGTTCTATTGATATAGATGCTGTGATGGCGAATAATTCGCCCGGCGCCGCGACTGCAGGTATCAATACCAACTACTACTGGGCCTGGGATGCGCAACTGGCAGGTTCGAACAACAGAGGGCGATATGTGGTGTATGACCTCGGCTTACAGGAAAACAATGGTAGTGCAAGTGAAGTGAGTCAGCACATACAGTCTGGCCAGGCATTTTTTGTACAAACGATTGCCAATGACCCGACGCTTGCGATTGTTGAAACAAACAAATCGGATGGTAAAGCCGGAATATTCAAGACGACAACCGCGCTACCTAAGCTAACCGTCACGATGATGCTGGATGATAGCATTACAGTTGATGAGAGCTATGTGAAATTTGGTACTGCATTCAGCGATACAACAGGAGTGGAAGATGCGGCAAAGCTTACGAATGCAGATGAAAACCTGGCCATCTTCAGGCATGGCAGGAGCTTGTCCATAGAGGCAAGGCCGGAGGTTGTTTCGGCGGATACTATACCACTCAACATCTGGCAACTGGAAAATAACGGCAATTATTCTTTCACTATAGAAGCGGCGGATTTTCCTGCGACCTGGCAGACTTACCTGGAGGATTTGCATCTGAATCAACTACACCCTTTGAATACAACTACAGGCACGGTGGTAAATTTCACCAGCCAGACCTCAAATCCTGCGAGTTTTGGAAGTGGGCGTTTCAGGATCATCATTAATAACGTGCCGCTTAGTGAACGATCTGTTGCGCTTAGTGCCAGGAGAACTGAGGAAGGTGTGTTGCTTAACTGGACCATATCACACGAGGAAAATGTGGAGCGCTTTGAGCTGGAAGCATCGAAGGACGCAAAGAAATTTGAGAAGATAGGAAAGGTGGCCGCTGCAGGTGAAAGTGCGTATTCGTTTGTACATAATGACGCAGACAAAGCGCAGGTCTATTATAAAGTAGGTGTGCGTACGAGGAGCGGCGAGGTTTATTACAGTGATGTCGTGAGGCTTTCCAGTAGCGTTGCGCTACCGGATGATCTTGTGTACCCTAATCCGGTGGTGGACCGAAAGGTAAATTTATCGTTGCCCGAAAAAGGGTCTTACCAGATTTCGGTTTTAAACAGCTCTGGTAAGCTGGTATTCCAACAGGAGATTTCAAGTAGTCACAGACAACGGGGCTACAGTGTTGAGTTGCCGGGAAATTTACCTGCAGGTGTTTATCAGCTCAATGTTGCGGGACCTTCTAAACGTACGAGCAGCAAAATCATAATTCAATAACCAAAACCCTAGTTTATGACAAAGCGAATTAGAGCCAGTGTTATTTTACTGTTGTTAATGATGATGCCTGTGATAGCATTCCCTTATGGTGATCCGGATGATTCGGATAGTTGGGATGAGGATCCGGAGGGCGTGCCTATTGATGGTGGAGTTTCACTTTTGCTTGCGGCCGGAGCTGGATATGGCGTGAAGAAATTGCGTGACTACCGGAATGCGAACAAGTGAAAATGAAGAAGCGAAGGTGATGGCCTTCGCTTCTATTCAATTTCGAAGGATAATACTTCAATTTCCCTTTGCGATGATTTCCTTTAGTTCTGGCGAGAGGGTGTCAAAATGAAAGTTCTCAAGTTTGTTATCGACCAGTTGGAACGTCATTCCCCGCTGACCCTGTTTTTCAAAACCGACGCCGAATAGCATTCGTTCTCCAGGAAGTGATTTGTCGATGACGTAGGATTTGAAGTAGGTGATCTTTCCGTATAGCTGATAGATTGTAGTGTCAGGCTTGAGGAGCCCGGTTTTCCAGAAACAATTTTTCCCTTCCTGGTAGGAAAGTGAGAACAGCGCACAAAGGCTATCAGCCTGCTGCTGGTTGTAGAAGCGAACAAATTTTGACATGGTGGCTTCGTAGTCCTGGCGTGACTGACTGAAGGCATGGAAAGGCAGCGTGAGTAGGAGGAGTGCGGGTAGTTTCATGGGAGCTCTTTTTGTAAATTTATAAAATGGCCAATGAATGCTAAAGGTAGCTGACCATAATACAACTGACGTAGCGTGGCAGACGTAGCATGCTACGTCTCTACGAGGGTGGTGCAGGACATGCCCGTTCCGATAAATGGTTCGCCGAAGCGACCATTGACATCTCATATGCAACGGCATGTAGAGACGCACGATTGTGCGTCTAATCGACACGAGAAGGGCAATCGCCCGTCTCTACGAGGGTGTTGACAAAATGAAGAAGCGAAGGCAAACTGCCCTCGCTTCGCTCATTAAAAGACTCAAGAATATCAATGCTGCACCAGGATCTTTTCTACGCGCTGACCATTGTCGGTGGTGATGCGCACGAGATAGTAACCGGGGGCGAAGGATGCGGTGTTGATGTGCATGGTGCGGGTGTTCTTGTCCTGAGGCGCCTGCTGTAGCACGGGACGGCCTGTGAGGTCGGTGACTGAGACCCCGAGGAGTTTTTGATCGGTGGCGGTGATGATCAGTTGCTCATTGGCAGGGTTGGGGTAGATGGAGAGGCCTGCGAGCGACTGCGTCTTGATGCCAAGTGAATTGTCGACACGGATGTTGTCGATATTGATGGAGCCACCGAGGCCGGAGATGTAGGTGAACCTGAGGACTGCTTCAGGCTGGCTGGCGAAGCCTGCGAGGCTGATCTGCTCCTTGCGCCAGTCGGAGGGGCCGGGGTTGGTCCAGCCTGCACTGACCGTCTGCGGGTTGATGAAGGGTTGGGCGAAGGTGGCCAGGTCGGCACCGCCCTTGCGATAGATCTGCTGCCAGGTATCGCCGCAGTCGGTGGAGATGGAGATCTCCAGTGTGTCGGCAAAGTCGAAAGTATCTGTGGCGATGGGTGGTACGTAGCGATTGTAGTTGAAGCAGAGGTCGAAGCTAAGCTGAGGGTTGCTGATGGACTGGAGGTTGAAAACAGGGGAGATCAGGTTTTCCTGGCGGCCCAGGTTGTCGAAGACAAGGATGGTGTTGAAGGCGAACATAGAGCCCTGTCCGGTGAGCATGACCTGATTGTCCCATTGCCAGGCGTTCATCTCGTCGCCGGCCGTCTCATGGATCCAGCCAGTGGGAGGGAAGCTGCTTGTCTCAAAGCCTTCGAAAAGTGGAAGTGCGTTTGGTTGGTCAGCATATTCAAAGGTGGCGGTCAGCTCGTTGTTGGCGGTGTTGATATCGCCTGCGGAGCCATTGACGGCTACTGCTTCGACAGACAGGGACTGGGAGCCTGAGGGTGGTGTGAGGGGTGGGAGTACGATGGTGGTGCTTTGCCAGGGCGCGAGGTTGCCGTTCCAGGTGTAGGTTTGGGTGGCGGTGCCGACACTGTATTCGAAATCGATGGAACTGATGGGGTCTGCGGCCTGGTTGCGTACGAGTACGGAAACAGGGGCTACCGGATCGCAGGAGCGGTCGGGAGCGTAGAGCCTCACGAGGTCGATGTCTTTGCCAGCGGGAGGTGCGGCAGTGAACCAGGAGAGATAATCAGGCATCTGGCTTGAGGCCGGAATGGTGTGACCCATGGTGGGAATGCGCAGCAACTTTACTCTGCCATTGTTCTGGACGAGGCGCTCGAAGGCCGAGTCGATAGGCGGGCCATAGATGACATCGGTGCCGCCGTGGGTGATGTAGATAGGTAGCTGCGAGGCCTGGGTATAGTCGTAGGTGAAGGCTCCGGCGTTGACAGCCTGCTTGGTGCCCTGGATGGCTGGTGTGTGGAGCATGAGGCCCAGGAACTGGGTGTGGTGCTCGAGGCCATATTTCAGGGCGCTGTTGCCGCCGAGAGAAAAGCCTTGAAGGACGATCTCCGCGGGATTGATATTGTAGTTGGTGGTGGCCCAGGCGATGGCGCTGTCGATGATGGCTTCATCGCCGAGGGGAGTATAGAAGTCGCGGGCAGGATCGCTGCCGCCGTCGGGGCACACGAAGATAGTGTTGGGGAGGAGGGTGTGCAGTCCCAGTCCAGTGATGAGTGCATTGCGGTAATTGTTGCTGTTGTCGCCCAGTCCGTGGAGCCCCACGATGAGTGAGTAGCTGTTGGCCGGGTCATAGTTGGTGGGGACATAGACCGAGAACACCCGTGGCTGGGAGGCCATGGTAATGTTTACGGTAAAGCTTCCGGTTTGTTGTGCATGCGAAGCAAGGGGGGCAGCCCATACGAAGCAAAGCATGCAAATAAGTAGCTTGTAGAAAGGTATCTTCATAGGTTTGTTTTTTGCGAAATTATATTTCCTGATGATACTACTGAAAGGAACCAGGGAATTGTTTTATCAGATGTGAGTGGTTCTTCCTGTATGAGGTTGAGAATCAATTATTGGCCTGGATGCTGAAATCGGATGCCGAAAGTCCACCATCGGCCGGGGAGGGGAACTGAGGCAATTTCCTTATACTGGGTATCGAGGAGGTTGTTCAGGTCGACGTAGAAAAGCAAGCTATTAATTCGATAGCCGAGTCTCAGGTCGAGCAGGGTGTAGTCGTTGGCATTGATCCGCTGCTGATACCTGGCAGCGAGGTTTGTCTCAAGCTTGTGCCAGAGGAGTGTGCGAATCTTCAAACTGGCCTGGTGACGGAGGGCTTCAATGGCGTATTTGGACAAGGCATTCTCCGGTGCGTCGATGACGGGGTCGAGCCAGGTGTAGTTGCCGTTTAGGTGCATGACGAAATCATCTGAGAGACCCAGCAGGGAACTGAGGTTTGCCTCTGCGAGGAGGCTCAGTCCGTTGGTGTGAATGGTCTGGAAGTTTTGAGGCTGCCAGGGTGCTGATTCTGCAGGGCGCACCCAGTCGATGAAGTCGGAAGACTTGCGATAGAACCAGGAGCTTCTGGCCATAAATCCTGAGCTATTGAACTGCAGTCCGCCTTCGACATAGCTGGCATATTCTGGGCGTAAGGCAGCGTTGCCGGTATTGGCAGGGCCTACATAATAGAGGTCGGTATAGGTGGGCAGTCTTTGACCTGTGGTGGCATTGGCGAAAACTTTCCAGTGCCGCGAGATCTGGTACCCTGCATCGATACCGGGAAAGACTTCCCAGTCGTAATCGCTGTTCTTGTTGGCATAAAGACCGGCGCTGGCGCTGAGGGAACCGGAGAAGTAATGTTTGTACTCTGCAAACAGCCCAAGGTTGTTGCGCTGACGTTTGCCTAGGTTGGTGCTGGAGAGGTCTTCGCTTCTGTATTCTATTCCTGCACCCACGGTGCCTTTTTTCAACTTATAGCTTGACTGCACTTCGGCAGTGAGCACATTGCTTTCATGGATGTTGCGGTAGATGGAGGGATCCTGGCGGACGAAGATGTAGTCGTCATTGTTGTAGCGGTAGCTCAGGCGCGGATTTATTCTGAGTCTGCTATTGGGAGTAAACACATAACCAATGCTGCCGATGGCGGTTTGCACTTTCTCTGTGGCTTCCTTGTCGGCGGGGGCAGCATAGAAAGCGTTTGCACCAAAGTTGTTGTTGACATAGCCACCCATGGCCTGGAGCAGGTGTTTGGGATGCAGCCGAATTTCGTTTTGGTAATAAAGGCGGTAGGCTTCGTAGCCCGTGTTGTAGCGGTAGCCATTGCCGCGATCGTGTGCTACTGAAAGGATGTGTGCATGTTTGTCAGCCGCCAGAGAAGCGGCAGCCTGTGCGCCCCAGCCGAAGTAGGTTTCGCCAGTTGAAGTGTCTTTTTTGAAGCTGCTGCCGCTGTAGGCTTGTGCGAAGATTTCATTCCGGGCAGGCGATTTGGTGACAATATTCACTGCCCCTGCCAGTGCGTTGACACCATAGGTGCGGGCTGCGGGCCCTCGGACGATTTCTACGTGATCGATGGCAGAGAGCGGGATAGGAATATTCAGGGTGTGGTGGCCGGTTTGCGGGTCGGACATCTTGACCCCGTTGACCAGTACGAGCACCTGGTCGAAAGTGCTGCCGTCGATGGAAATATCGGCCTGGGAGCCTGAAGGTCCCCTTTGGCGGAGGTCGACACCTGCTACATACGAGAGGAGTTCGTTTGTGGACTTTACGGGCAGGGCTTCGATTTGTTTGCTGTCGAGGATTTCGATGTTGCGGTGCTGTTTTCCGTAAGGTTCGCGGATGCGGTTTTCGGATACAATGACTGTGTCGAGTGCGTTAGTGGGAGTTTGGGCGCTGCTGCCAAAGGAGGCGAGCAATGCAGCCCAAAAGATGAAAATTCTTTTCACTTGAGTATTTTTTAAAACGGGGCAAATGTAGGGGAAGTGGAGAAGATGGGTGGGGGA
Organism: Bacteroidota bacterium; assembly: GCA_023426425.1. Lineage (GTDB taxonomy): Bacteria > Bacteroidota > Bacteroidia > Chitinophagales > Chitinophagaceae > JAFIGV01. Next base: position 7,042 of record JAFAAT010000122.1, read on the forward strand.
GGTAGTGGGAGCAACCAAACAATTGAATAACAAAAACTACGGGGTGGAACAGCAAGCAGGAGGTTGGTCAGGCAGTATCTTCGGGAGAGGTTCAGAATAGACTGCTCAGGAGGTTAACTTTTCAAGCCAAGTGTGCTCCCTGTCTCCTTCATGCCTCCTCCCTGTCTCCTTCATACCTGCTTGCTGAAAACTGCTGTAAATTGATACCTCATTTGGTTGACCTTTTTTTCGACCCATTTTTTCACCTCATTTTCCCCTGTTTTTAGGCCCGAAAAAACTTTTTTTAAAATTTCTTTCCGCGCCTGGCGCGGCTTTCACTGGCATTATGTAAGGGGTGTAATGGTTTTTGCCCTATTTGCGATAGTATCTTTGCATTCGGGGTTCAAAAAAGGGAAGGGGCATTAGTAGAAGGTGTTGGTGCTGAATACCGGTCGCGCTGGCCTTTATCGGACAAGTAGTTGGAGAGGAGTGCTTGTTTCAGCTGGCAGAAATTCTTCCATTCATGTTGTATCCTTGGGAAGAATTGGCCTGTAGATTTTTTCACTGGAGTACACGGAGCATAGTTGGGTCCTAACCTGTATTAAAGAGGGGAGACAGGTTGTTGCGTTGATCCGGGTGGCTGAACGCATTTAAGCGATAAAAGCCTTTAGTTCAGTTTGCGATCATTCTTGCCGCATTCCCACGTAAGCCCTATCTGCATCCTACCTGTGTCCTACTTGTGTCCTACCTGCGCCCTGAGAACCCCTATAAATCTTAAAGTTCCAGTCTTAGGCATGGGGAGGCGACGCAGGGGCTGGGCTGAAGGGGTAGTCGTCAGGTGATCCTCGGGTGGGGGAGGTCATTAAGACAAAGCCTTTTTCATCCGCTTCGCTCCTGAAATGTATTTTTTTTGTGCCCTTTCACTTACGCAAGCAAGCTCGCGACGCTACAGGGTACAAAAAAGCCCTTGGCTATCACCAAAGGCTTTGTCTTAAGTCGGGGAGACAGATTAGCTCCGCTGATCCTGGGCTTGGGGGAGGCCATTAAGACAAAGCCTTTTCATCCGCTTCGCTCCTGAAAGTCTTTTTTGT
>JAFAAT010000132.1 GCA_023426425.1 Bacteroidota bacterium
ACTGGATGTCTGAAGAAGGAAAGAGAAAACTTAAGGAATATGGCATCGCGCCACCAGTAAGAAAAGCAGTGTCCGGTCTCGGACTCTTTGAAGAAGATGTTGTTCCCTGCCCCCGCTGCAATTCTGATGACACCACTCTTACGAGCCAGTTCGGCCCCACCTCATGCAAGGCGCTCTACAAATGCAATACCTGCAAAGAGCCATTTGAACATTTCAAATGCCATTAGCCTACCCACACTAAATTCTCAGGGAACCTGCACTAAATTATCAGGAAACCCACACTAAATCATCAGGGAACCTGCACTAAATTCTCAGGGAATATCAGTCCTTACCGGCCTCGCTAAGCTTCAGTGTCTCCAGCGCTTTCTGCGCAGCCACCTGCCCGGCCTCTTTTTTATTGTACCCATTACCGGATGCTACGAGCTCTCCATTCAGCATAATACCTACTGTAAACACTTTTCGCGAGCCCTCATTCCGCTCCTCCAGGGTATCGAACGTCAGCGTATGACCCAGCTTCTGAGCCCAGCTCAGAAGCTGATTCTTGTAGTTGGTATCTGTAGACTCCAGCAGCTCCAGATCAATATAAGGTTTGATGATCTGGTTGAGTATAAACTTCCTGGTACGTGAGAAACCTTTATCAAGGTATACTGCTCCAATCAAAGCTTCCAGCGCATTGCCAAATATATGGCTCCTGCTCAGCCCCCTGTCATTCTGATTGTACTTCACCAGCTTATGCAGCCCCATCCGCAATGCCACATTATTCAGCGTCTCCCGCCTCACTATCCGCGACCTCAATTCTGTCAGGTAACCCTCAGGCTGGGTGGGATATCTCTTGAACAAGTATTCAGCCACAATAGATCCCAGCATGGCATCGCCCAGGAACTCCAGCCGCTCATTATTCTGCTCAATCTCTTCGATCTGCGAACGATGCATCAGTGCCAGCTGGTAGTATGGTAGATACCCCGGCCGGAACCCTAATAAGTGTTCCAGTTGCAGTAATAGCTGCTTGTTTGGTGAGAAAAGGCTAAATATCCGTGAGGTAAACCGCCTCAAAGCTACGCCTCGTATTTTTTGAAGATCACCGATGCATTATGACCGCCAAACCCAAACGTATTGCTAAGTGCTGCCCTGATCTTTCGTGGCTGTGCTTTCTCAAACGTGAAGTTTAGTCTCTTATCAAACGCAGGATCGTCCGTGAAATGATTGATAGTCGGTGGCACCATATCATGTTGCACCGCCATAATACTGGCGATAGCCTCCACTGCCCCGGCAGCACCCAGCAGGTGTCCGGTCATGGATTTGGTAGAACTGATATTCAGCTCGTAAGCATGTTCACCAAACACTCTTTCGATGGCTGTCACCTCACTTATGTCACCAAGCGGTGTAGAGGTTCCATGCACGTTGATGTAATCAATGTCTTCAGGCTTCATACCCGCATCACTGAGGGCATTCAGCATCACGTTGTATGCACCAAGTCCTTCGGGATGTGGGGCTGTCAGGTGATGCGCATCTGCGCTAAGTCCGCCACCGGCCACCTCAGCATAGATCCTTGCGCCACGTGCTACAGCATGATCATAATCCTCGAGGATTATAGCACCTGCTCCTTCACCCATCACAAAACCGTCTCTGTCTACATCAAACGGTCTGCTAGCGGTCTTGGGATCATCATTCCGCTCCGACAATGCTTTCATTGCATTGAATCCACCAATACCTGCTTCTGTCACCACAGCTTCGGAACCACCACAAATGATCGCATCAGCCTTGCCTAAACGAACATAGGTGAACGCATCAATAATTGCATTGGTAGAAGAAGCGCAGGCGCTAACAGTAGCAAAGTTGGGGCCGCGGAAACCGTACTTCATGGAGATATGCCCTGCGGCAATATCCAATATCAGCTTCGGTATAAAGAATGGATTAAATCTGGGAGTACCATCACCGGCATTGAAGTTCTTCATCTCTTCAATAAAGGTGATCATACCACCAATACCTGAGCCCCAGATAACTCCAACCCTGTCTTTGTTTACAACACCCTCCTGCTCTATCCCGGCGTCCTTCACTGCCTGCTCAGCAGAGATTACAGCCAACTGGGAGAAACGGTCAAGCTTCCGGGCTTCTTTGCGGTCGAAATAGTTTTCAGCAGAGAAGTTCTTAAGCTCGCAGGCAAAACGGGTCTTGAATTTTGCTGCATCAAATTGTGTAATGAAATCGGCGCCCGACACTCCATTAATCAGTCCATCCCAGTATTCAGGCACGGTATTGCCCAATGGCGTGAGGGCACCGATACCGGTAACGACAACTCGTTTAAACGGTAAGCTCATTAACAATTTTTAGATTCTGAAAGTCGATTTAATTACTTTACGTGTTCTTCGAGATAAGAAATAGCCTGGCCGACAGTAGTGATGGTTTCAGCCTGCTCATCAGGGATAGAAATGTTGAACTCTTTTTCGAACTCCATAATCAGCTCTACAGTATCCAGAGAATCAGCACCAAGATCATTAGTGAAGCTAGCCTCAGGAGTTACCTCTGACTCGTCTACACCAAGTTTATCCACAATGATTTTCTTTACGCGATTAGCAATTTCAGACATGGCTATGCAATTTAATTTTATGGTGCAAAAATATACTTGTTTAGCAAAAAGCAAAAGATAATTAAAATTCTTTCCTAATCAAGGTTTTATTGAGTTTTAAGCGTATATGGTGACTACTTATTCAGGCGTTCTTCAACCACTTTTCCATCCCTCATAATCAACGTTCTGTCGGTCATCCCGGCAAGTGCTTCGTTATGGGTGATCATTACAAAAGTCTGGCCTAGTTCATCCCTCAACCGCAGAAAGAGTTCATGTACGGCCTCTGCGTTGTTACTGTCCAGGTTTCCGGTGGGCTCATCAGCAAAAACAATTGAAGGCTTGTTTACCAGTGCCCGGGCAATCGCCACACGCTGCTGCTCACCTCCTGACAATTCTGAAGGCTTATTGTCCAGTCGGCCACCCAGACCCACCGTCTCCAGCATTGCCGTTGCCTGTCGCAATGCCTCCTTTCGACCCTTGCCGTCAATCCACAAGGGGATGGCTACGTTCTCCACCGCACTAAACTCCGGCAGCAAATGATGAAACTGGAACACAAAGCCCATATGCCTGTTTCTGAATGCCGCCTGTCTTTTGCCCGGCAAGCCGAAAACATCCGTACCGTCTATCCGCACAGTACCTGCATCAGGCTTGTCCAAAGCGCCGAGTAAATGCAGCAATGTGCTCTTACCCGCTCCCGAAGGCCCCACAATGGAAACAATCTCACCCTGTTGCACAGTAAGAGACACCCCATTCACGACTGTAAGACTGGAATACTTTTTGATCAGGCTCTCTGCAATTAGCATGATGTAAAAATGTCCCAAATTGACAGTAAAACCAATTTTTAATCTTCAACCAAACTCCGATTGATGAGCACACAGAAATGCTTTTCCCGAGCCAACTAATAAAATTTGTATTTCTTAATTGAAAACTTACATTTGCGGAAACCAATAACGAAATAAACTTATCGTAATATGTTTTGGACCTTAGAACTTGCTTCCCATCTTGAAGATGCGCCGTGGCCTGCCACCAAAGACGAGCTTATTGATTATGCAATTCGCTCCGGTGCACCACTTGAAGTAGTAGAAAACCTTCAGGAACTAGACGACGAAGGTGAAATCTACGAAGGCATTGAAGACATCTGGCCAGACTATCCTACACAGGAGGACTTCTTCTTCAATGAGGATGAATATTGATCTTGTTTGTTACAGACTTAGGAAAGCTCCACAAGTTGGAGCTTTTTTATTGCTCCTCGCTTTGCTGCTCAGGAAACCAGTATTTCCGCCATGCAGCCGGCTCCAGTGCATCGGTCACATTGAAAGAGCCAATCTTAGTCCTGCGTAAGTCGTAGAGATAGCCGCCTACGCCAAGCGCAGCACCAAAATCATTTGCAAGCGAACGGATGTAAGTCCCGGTACTGCAACTCACTCTGAAGTGCACCTCAGGCAACAGGATTTTGGTAATCTCAAATTCAGAAATGGTAATGTTGCGAGGCTGCAAAATGATCTCTTCTCCTTTACGCGCCAGTTCATAGGCCCGCTTACCATCTTTCTTAATGGCTGAGTGAATTGGCGGCACCTGCTGAATCGTTCCTGTAAACTGTTCCGTCGCAGCCCGGATCTGCTCCTCAGTCAGGTGATCAAACTCCTTATTGTCCTCCGGCTCGCTCTCCAGGTCATAGGTTGGAGTTGTAGCGCCCAACCGGATGACACCGGTATATTCCTTAGGGAGCTGCTGGTAGTCTGTAATTTTCTTGGTAAACTTTCCGGTACAGCAGATCAATAGACCGGTGGCCAGCGGATCCAGCGTACCGGCATGGCCAATCTTAGCATGAATCATCTTTCGCACTTTGCTGATGGCATAGAAAGACGTCCATTTGTAGGGTTTATCAATTAGGAGGACGCCGCCTTCTTTCAGTTCTTCAATTGTTGGCTTGAGGTTCATGAAGCTGCAAAGATAACCGCTGTGGCTAATGTCCTCTCATCAGGCTGACACCCAGGTATAGATTTCTCCCAGGTGCAGCATTGAAGTATCTACCACCGAAGCCATTCACATCATTGCCCAGGCTATAGCGCTCGTCGAAAATATTCTCTACTCCACCATAGAATCTAGCAGCGTAGTGATTATTAAAGGACTTTCGATACTCCAGCTGGAAACCAAGCACCTGCCATGAATCTGCATATACTGTATTTGCGTCGTTCAAAGGCAACTTGTCCATATACAGCCAGTTTATCACTCCAACCAATCCACCTCTTACCACTACTTCGAGTCCAGCACTAAGGCTATGCTCCGGGACTCCCGGCAACCGGTTTCCTCCGTAATCAGTTGTATCTCTTGCGAAAGCCTGGTACCTGAAATGATGATAGGTGTGCGCAAGTCGCAGGTTGCTCCTGCTTATGGTCCCTCCATCGCGCAGGATAGCATAGTTTAGGCTTGTCTCCACACCATGCTGCAACACACCACCGGCATTCACATAAAAAGCACCGCCTCCGGCATTTCTACGCTGCACAATGGCATCCTCTAATACAAACCTGAATAATCCGATATCCCAGTTCAGATTCCCTTTGCGGCCCCTGAGACCAAGGTCATAACTGATTCCCTCCTCAGCTGCCAGACCAGCATTGACCTGACCTCCGCTAGGAAAGAGCTCCTCTGTGGCAGGTGGCGTAAAGCCACGGGCAACACTTGCGTAAACGACAAACTGTTTCCAGCTTTTCTTAAATGCCACCCGAGGCGCCAGGATGTTGCGAAAACTATAATCACGACGAGGCATAGCAACCGGGTAGGACGACTCATATCCTACCTGCAACTGATTGACACTTACGCCCGCGACTAAAGCCCATCCCTGCCAGTCGAAGCTAGTCTGCATAAACACCAAGGCAAGACTGTTATCCACCTCATAGCTTTGGCGAAGCGTATCCGCCTCACCGGCTTTGTTATCAAGCACGTTTGCACTGGTAATACCTCTTTGTAATTCTCCCCCGGCTTCCAGTTGCAATCTTCCTGCACCTACTCCTGTAGCATAACTAAAAACCTGTCTGCCGCCGAAAGCTGGTTCTACAATTTTGCCGTAGTTCTGCACTGTAGGATTATCCAGAAGTGTATAGCTGCCATACAGTACCGTTTTGCTTTCGAGAAGGCTAAACAGATTTTGTCTGTAGCTTCCACCTGCCAATATTGTCTTCTGATGAACCGTAGCCCTGGCCTCCTCAGCACCCGGAAAGACTGCAGATCCAGATCGCGATGCTTTTGGGTCTCTTGCATCCTCGTCTGCAGTCAGCGCACCTGGCGTCTCGTAAAGCAAATCGCCGTATAAAAAGGTTGTTCTAAGCAGGCTACCTTTTCCCAGTTCGTGCTTCCCTGACCAACTCACGACATCCCTCCGCAATGCAGAATGGCTTCTAAAACCCTCGCTTTGCTGATGCTGAACATCCAGTTTGCTCCTGGAATTACCTGAGGCTGCTGTGAGAGATAGATAACCCTGATGGTGATTGAAGCTGCCTGTTGTGTATGCAAGCTGCACGCCCGGAAGTTCATCCTCATTCAAATGATCAATTAGCATCACCCCACCAGTGCCTGCACCGTAGAGACTTCCTCCCGGCCCCTTGATCACTTCGAGACTTCCGAAATTGTAAAAGCCCAATTGATTGAGGTAAGTCTGCCCTCCGGGATTGGTAAGCGGCAAGTCGTTGTAGTAGACCTTGACATTCCGCACTCCAAAGGGCGCGCGGGCAGCACTTCCCCTGATGTTGATCCGGTAGCTCCCCGGCGACCGCTCCTCCATCCTTACTCCGGGCATTGTCTGCAGCGCGGGAACGATTGAAAAACTGGCAAATTGATTAAACCTTCTGCCGCCGATATAAGCCATCGGCGCAGGCACTTCGCGCAGATTACTGCTCCGTTCATAGGCCTCTACCACCACTTCATCCAATACCACAGACTTTGTACTGTCACTTGCTGTTTGGCCGCTCGCTTCAGCTAATGTCCGGAGGGAGATCAGGATTGCAAGTAAACTTCGAATATTTGTTTTCCGGAAATATCGCATGAGTGACATACAACATAAATTCTATACCTCTTAGCGTTGTAGTGGTTGCACCTATCTTTGCTCCATGTCGTTTTTCAGATCGGGTAAGGCACCGCTGATCATTGCTGGTCCTTGCAGTGCCGAAACAAAGGAACAGGTACTCACTACCGCTAATGCGCTCAAAGAGCTGAAGGTAGGCCTTTTCCGCGCAGGTGTATGGAAACCAAGGACGCGTCCCGGATCATTTGAGGGCAATGGCCTGCAGGCGCTACAATGGCTGGAGGAAGTGAAGCGATCTACCGGTTTGCCAGTCACTGTTGAAGTAGCTGAAACAGAACATATCGAACTGGCCCTCCGGCACAATATAGACGTACTCTGGATAGGCGCACGCACCGCGGTGAATCCCTTCCATGTACAGCGCCTGGCTGATGCGCTAAAAGGTGTACAGATACCGGTGATGATCAAGAACCCAGTGAATCCAGACGTGGATCTTTGGGAAGGTGCTATAGAAAGATTCGAACGGGCAGGCCTGACTGAGGTGGCCGCAGTGCATCGTGGTTTTTCGTCCTATCAATCTTCCTCTGCCTACCGTAACCCACCGAACTGGATCATACCCATAGAGCTTAAACGCCGCCGGCCGGATCTATTCCTCATCTGTGATCCCAGCCATATTGCAGGTGCTGCCTGGCTCGTGCCGATAGTCGCTCAAAAATCAATGGACATGAGCTTCAATGGCCTGATGATCGAAACACATCCCAGTCCTGCCGAAGCCTGGACAGATGCAGCACAACAGCTTAGCCTGCAGTCGTTGAAGGAGCTGCTTGAGCAATTAGTTGTCCGGGCACAGTTTACTGAAGACATGGAGAAAAGCAGCGAGCTTGAATACCTCCGCCAGCTTATGGACAGTGTAGATGCCGAGATCATCGACCTGCTTGCCCGCAGAATGAAGCTGAGCCTGAGGATGGGCGCCGTGAAGAAAGACTGCAACATGACCGTGTACAGCCCGGAGCGCTGGCGCGAGATAGTAGAGACCCGCAGCGACCGCGCCAAACTGCTGGACCTCCGGCCCGAGTTCATCATGACGCTGTGGGAACACATTCATGACGAAAGCATCAAAAAGCAACTTCAGATTTTTGAGAGTCCCGCAAAAGATTAATTTTAGGCACGTTTAACCCCTGCACATTGGCACTCAAACAGCATAAGGATGATCGCCTCCGCCTGGAGCAACAGATAGACAACTCGCGCAGCTACGTGCTTCCTTTTGTACAGCGCACAAAGCAACTCAGTGCCGGCGTCAACGTCCTTGAAATTGGCTGTGGAGAAGGTGGCGTGCTAGTGCCATTCATAGAAAAAGGCTGTTTTTGTGTAGGTGTGGATTTGAACCCTGTCCGCATCGACCTTGCGAATGATTTTATGAAGGAAGAAGTTGCTCAGGGTAAAGTTCAGTTTATCTGTCAGAACATCTACGAAGATTCATTCCTCAAAAGGTTCGAAGGCTTCTTTGACCTGATCATTCTGAAAGACGCTATTGAGCACATACCCGAACAGGAAAAATTCATTCCTTACCTTAAACACTTCCTGAAGCCTTCGGGCCAGATATTCTTTGGTTTTCCTCCGTGGTACATGCCCTTTGGCGGACACCAGCAGGTCTGCCAGAATAAGGTTGCCAGTATGCTTCCTTACTATCACATTCTTCCCAAGAGTGTTTACAAAGGCATCCTCAAAATGTTTGGCGAGCCTGAAGGTGTAGTCACTGAATTGATGGAGATTAAAGACACCCAGATTACGATTGAGCGTTTTGAGAGTATTGTACAGAAAAGCGGTCTTCATGTACTGGCAAAACAACACTACCTGATCAACCCCATTTACAAATACAAGTTTGGGCTGAAGCCAAGAAAGCAGTCTTCCCTTATTTCGATGCTGCCTGGGATAAGGAACTTTCTGACGACTTGTGTTTATTATACTGTTGGGTAGAGAGACTTTTTTCTGTTGCCAACGTCATTGAAATCAACCATGGATGGCGTAGCCGCTTCATCCACTGTCGTCATCCAATTAGAAACGCCAATCCAAACTATTTTCAGGGAAGCTGTGTGAAAACCAGTCACTCGACGAGTGGTGCCGGGGTGGAAGCAGATAGGAACGCTCTATAAAGCAGGTAGAAGCCGGGTTAGAAGCAAGTAGAACCGGAGTAGACACCAAGGTGACACACAGTATATCCCAAGTAGTAAGCAAGTTGGGTCTCTAAAAGGTCTCTATAAGGTCTCTATAGGGTCTCTACGAGGTCTCTATAGGGTCTCTAAGTGAGTGAGCGGGAAAAGCAGGTTTTGTGTGCAGTTTTGGGAGGATACGATGAATTTTTCATACCTGGATTTTACCGCATGACTTAATACCAAAAATGGGAAAAGGTAACCCATTTGAAAGGAAGTTTTTTTGCTGGTGTTGATCGTCGAAAAGCAGCTGGCTACCTCCTTATCCTGAAAAACTCTTTCATCAATGCCGCACACTCAGTAGCAAATACTCCGTCTATCAACTCGGTTTTGGGATGAAAGGGATTCTGGATGCCTGCAATCCTCCGATACCCGTTCTTGGGATCACTAGCTCCATAGACAATCCGCCCCAACTTGCTCCAGTACATTGCTCCGCAACACATCAGGCATGGTTCGAGGGTGACATAAAGTGTGGCCTCCGGAAGATACTTGCTACCCACCTGGTTGAACGCAGCGGTTAGTGCGATCATTTCGGCATGTGCAGTGCTATCATTCAGTTGCTCCACCTGGTTGTGCCCGCGGGCAATGATTCGCTCGTTCCAGGTGACCACAGCGCCGACCGGCACTTCGCCCGCTTCGAAAGCAAGTTGTGCCTGCCTGAGAGCTTCCTTCATAAAATAATTATCATCGAAAATCATTAGTGCTTTTTTACTCTCAGCCCTACTCTTTGTTTTTTGTATCCATCACAATCGTGACAGGCCCATCATTCACCAAGGCAATCTTCATGTCTGCACCAAACTCTCCTGTAGCTACGGGTTTGCCTATCAAGCCACTCAGCTCCTTCACAAAATATTCATACAATGGCACCGCCTGTTCAGGCCTGGCAGCTCTTATAAACGACGGCCTATTTCCTTTCTTATACTGGGCGTGTAAGGTAAACTGACTTACAACCATCACCTCCCCATGCACATCCTCCAGCGAGTTGTTCATCAATCCGTTCCCGTCATTAAAGACTCGCAGCTGCGCAATTTTTTTGCACAGGAAGTCAGCATCTTCGTTTGTATCCTCTGTCTCGACACCGAGCAACACCAGAAAGCCTTGCCCTATTGCGGACTTCAGCTCCCCAGCTATTGTCACACTCGCTGTGGACACTCTTTGTATTACCGCGCGCATAGAAGCAAAGTAATGAGAATTTTGGGGTAACTCATGCCATCGTCCTACTTTTGAAACTGCATATGCAGTTTCTCAACGACACCATTGTAGCGCTTGCCACTCCTCCGGGCGAAGGAGCCATCGGCATTATCCGTCTAAGTGGTAAAGACGCTATTTCTATCACGGAATCTATTTTCAAAGGCCGCAGGCTATCTGAACAACCCTCACACACCATTCACTTCGGCCGAATTGTAGATCGCCAGCATGAGGACGAAAAAATCATTGACGAAGTGGTCGTCAGTCTCTTCAGGGGCCCGCATAGCTACACAGGAGAGGATGTTACTGAGATCAGCTGCCATGGCTCGCCCTGGATACTGCACCAGGTGATTTCGCTTTGCACCCGCCATGGCGCCATTATTGCCAAACCCGGTGAGTTCACCCAGCGTGCCTTTCTCAACGGCCGTCTCGACCTCACCCAGGCTGAAGCAGTAGCCGACCTTATTGCCAGCCAGTCAGGCGCTGCACACCAGGCAGCTATGCACCAGCTACGTGGTGGCTTTAGCCAGGACCTCAAACATATTCGCGAAGAACTTATCAGTTTCAGCGCTTTGATTGAACTGGAACTGGACTTCAGTCAGGAGGATGTAGAATTTGCAGACCGCCGTCAGTTCTATGCCCTGCTGGACCGGGCGGAAAAGAATGTGGTACAACTTGCAGCATCATTCAATCTAGGCAATGCGATCCGTAATGGCATCCGCGTGGCGATCATCGGCAAACCCAATGCAGGCAAAAGCACCCTGCTCAACGCACTGCTCAACGAAGAACGCGCTATAGTGAGTGAAATTGCCGGTACTACGCGTGATACTATTGAAGAAACGCTCAACATTAACGGCATCGTCTTTCGCCTGATCGACACCGCCGGCATCCGGGACAACTCAACCGACATTATAGAAAACATAGGCATTGAAAGAAGCCGAAAAGCCATGTCTCAGGCTGACGTTGTGGTCTATCTCTTTGATGTCAACACGGAATCAGCAGATGATGTGCTTGATGCGCTTACCAAGATCAAGGAAGACGGGCTTAGATTCCTGGCTGCTGGTAACAAATCAGATGAACTCGGCTTTGATGCAGCAGCAGCGAAATTCACGACTCTGCCAACTCAATTCACCATTTTCATTTCGGCCCGGGAGAAGACCCATGTGCAGGATCTGAAGCAAGCACTTTATGACATGGTCATTGGCGGGGAGGTCCGGCAGGAAGGCACAGTAGTTACGAATGCCCGACATTTTGCAGCGCTCCAGGAAGTGCTTAAATCCCTTCAGGATATCCGCTCGGGGATGGACAACAATCTTTCCAGCGACCTCTTGTCGCTGGATATCCGTCGTTGTCTTCATTTTCTGGGGGAGATTACAGGTGAGATTACTACAGAGGATAAGCTGGATTATATTTTTAGTAAGTTTTGTATTGGGAAGTAGAGGGGATTAAATCCCTGCCGAACTAGGCGCCAATTTTCTTATTGTTTCATTTGGTTACTAGCTCGCAAGCAGTGGTCGCTTTTTTGAAGGAGTGAGATATTCGAATCGAATGATAATTAAGAATCAACCTTTGATAGCGAATGACGCTTACGATAATCAATTTGCAATTCGCGAATTGCGAATTTGCGGCGCTTACGAAGCATATAGATGAAGCGAATCTGAATTTGACTACTACTTCTAACCTATGGAGGCAAAGATGCTCCACAATTCATAGAAGGGCAGGTCTTTAAGATGGAGCTACCAGTGCCTGAGGTTGAT
>JAFAAT010000174.1 GCA_023426425.1 Bacteroidota bacterium
CAAAGGTGTAGTTCGGGGCATTTTCTATATCAGACAGGTTCTCGAGGTTGCCCGCATAAGTGAGGGCATCGAGATTGCCAATCTGATAAGATGGGTATTTATTAACAAATAAGCGGACGACATGTGAGCCGATGAAACCAGCTCCGCCAGTTATCAGGATAGATTTTTTCATACAGTTTCTTTAACGAAGATTGAGTTCAATACCGCAAATATCCGGTCCATGTCTTGGGATGTCAAATTAGACCCTGAAGGGAGACAAAGCCCCTGTTCAAAGAGCCTCTCAGAAGTACCATCTCCATAAAAAGGCGCATCTGCAAACACAGGCTGCATATGCATAGGCTTCCATAACGGACGGCTTTCAATGTTTTCTTTTTCAAGTGCGAGACGAATGTCTTCACGTGTGATGCCTCCTGTCAGTTCAGGATCGACAAGGATTGTCGTCAGCCAACGATTAGAATAATAGCCTTCCGGTTCAGCTACGAATGAAATGCCGGGAACACCGGACAGTTTTTGCACATACTGCTCATACACTGCACGACGTTGTAAAATTCTCACTGGTAACACTTCCATCTGTCCGCGACCTATCCCAGCGCAAATATTCGACATGCGATAGTTGTAGCCGATTTGACTATGCTGGTAATGTGGGGCGTTGTCGCGAGCCTGGGTAGAGAGAAACCTTGCTTTAGCCGCAAACTCAGGATTCTGCGCTACTAATGCGCCACCACCTGAGGTGGTGATGATCTTATTACCGTTGAAAGACAGGCAGGCAAGTTGTCCGAATGAGCCGCACATTTGGCCATTTATATGTGAACCTAACGCTTCAGCAGCATCTTCCAGTACAGGAATTTCATAGCGATTCGCTATGGCCATGATTTCCTGCATTTTCGAAGGCATACCGTAAAGGTGCACTGGAATGATAGCCTTAGGCTTTTTGCCATTAGCAATTCTATCATTGATTGCTGCTTCAAGATGCTCAGGACTCATATTCCAGGTATCAGGTTCTGAATCCACGAATACTGGAATTGCGTTTAAGTAAGCAATTGGATTTGAAGATCCGCAAAATGTAAAGCTCTGGCAGATGACTTCATCTCCTGGCTGCACACCTAGCATAATCAGACCAAGGTGAATTGCAGCAGTTCCTGTACTTAGGGCAGCAACATGTACGTTATTGCCGACAAAGCTGGCAAGGTCATTCTCGAAGCCATCTACATTCGGACCAAGAGGAGCTACCCAGTTCGTATCAAAGGCTTCGGTCACGTAGTTACGCTCTGTACCACCCATATGGGGAGAAGAGAGCCAGATTTTCGTTGCTACCATTAGTTTTTAGATAAATTTTCAGTGTTATGAAATTTGATAGGTTTCGCAGGAATGCCAACAGCAGTACAGTTAGCTGGCAATGATTTAGAAACAACTGCACCAGCTCCAACAATAGTGTAGGAGCCAATTTCCAACTGATTTATAATCTTCGCACCTGTCCCACAATAGACACCCTCATGCAGGATCACTTCACCCGAAATATTGACTGCCGGCATAAACGAGCAAAAGTCACCGATCACAGTATCGTGTCCAACTGTACAACCTAGATTCAGGATCACATGCTTTCCAATATCGATGTTTACCGTGATTATAGTACCAGAACAAATTATTGTCCCTTCTCCGATCGATACCTTATCACTGCCGATAAAGCAGGCTGGGTGTATAAGTGTTGGATAGTAAAGGTGTTTGTTAAAAATCTTCTTCAATATGCTTTGCTTTGTCCTCGGATCCCCGATAGCTAGTACAACTCCGACTTGGTCTTGAACTTCATTTAGTTCTTTCAGACCACCTAATACAGGTACCCCATTTACCAAAGTTCCTTTTTCAAAGTTATCGTCAAAATATCCGACAAATTCGTAAGCATTGGAGTTATTATTGATCTGATCAATCAGCATTTTTACTTCCCGGCCGAAGCCGCCAGCACCGAATATGGAGATTCTTTTCATTGTTAGGTTGCTTTTGTTGATTTATCGAATACTTCTAATCAAACCGAACGCTTCTGCATGGGAATGGCCCACGGTTGACCCTCTGAATTTGGCAAGACATTCCAATGTCTCTATAGATCTGGAATGTGGAAACTGTTTTAATTGAGACCTAAAGCATCTCATTGCCTCGACTTTTTGATCGAAGAAGCCCGAAATGTTTTCATAAATAGTAGGTATAAAGACATCATTCCCAAAAGGAACTGCCCATTCTGTTTCAGAAAGAGTCTCATATGAGTAGACATTCTTGACGGGACATCCGTTTATTGGCCGAACAGCTACAAGACCAGCATTAAATACTACCTCATGATCCTTGTGTATATCCCCCCTGTGTGGTAAGAATATAGTCTCAATACTTTGTTCTTTAACTAATTTGCTTAGTTCATTTGCGATAATATATGAAGGTGCAGTTTCAAGGCGGGGCGCTGGAAAATCAAAAAAGAAAGTTTCTTTCACTCCCAGTACTTGATGCGCACGTTTGGCTTCACCTCGCGAAGTTTCTATCATATCCGGGGTGAATATCTCTGGTGCACCAACTGATGCGTCCGTCATTATAGCCACTGAAACGTAATGTCCCGCATGGGCATATTTTGCCATAACTCCCCCACAACCTAAGACTTCATCATCAGCATGAGGTGCAACTACTAGAATGTTCATATATTTAGAAACTTTTTGATTACCGCTAGTTCTTTGAGGATATTGTAAATTTCTAGCTCAGTGTAATATCCAAGCCTATTACCGACACTTAACGTTACTGGTT
>JAFAAT010000186.1 GCA_023426425.1 Bacteroidota bacterium
CTTCCCAATACTTCAGGGACGGTGCCGGTGGACATGAGCAAATGGCAGTGGTAGACCAGATGGGATATATCTACCTGAATGTGACTAATGAGTTTAACTGCCGCGCCACAGACAGCGTATGGGTACAAGCGCAGCCTTGCTGTGACATCTTCTTCCCGGATGCCTTCACTCCTAACAATGATGGCAGGAACGACAGGTTCCGTATCATTGGTCGTGGTAAGCACCACATTGTAAGGTTTGCTATCCAGAATCGCTGGGGACAGACTGTATTTGAGACCTACGACGACACAGAAGGCTGGGATGGTACTTTCAATGGTAAAGTTCAGGACATGGGTACTTACTTCTACTATATCAAGTATCAGTGCCAGGACGGCAACTACTATGAAGATAAAGGGGAGCTGATGCTGATCCAATAGTGCTTCCGCAACAACCACCCGAAAACAAAACAGGCTGCCTCAAGAGCAGCCTGTTTTGTTTTAGCAATCTTTTCGTTCTGACATGGCATGCAGCCAGTTTAACTCATCCCTCCAGCCCTTCAACCATTAGCCCCGGGGCTTCAGCCCGGGGTCCCAGATAGGCGCCACGATGGGCATTAGCCCAACCTTTAAATCCCAAATCTCACCCCCCTCAACGTTCAATACCCGGGGGCTTCAGCCCCGGGTCTACACCTGTTATCTGTACTGTCCAGGGACAGTCTACCTGGGGCCTGGCTAGCGCCTGGCTAGTGTCTAGCTAGTGTCTAGCTAGCGTCTAGTAAGCGTCTAGTAAGCGTCTAGTAATCCCGCATAAACGCCACCTGAAACTACTCCCGTACCGGGTGTTCCGCCAGGTACTTCCAAAGACCTACAAGATGTGTGGACTGGATAATCCGGCCATCTGCCATCATAGCCTTCAGCTCCTGGTAGTCGACAAGATGGGTAGTGATTTGCTCGCTGGGCTCGGGTGCAGATGCTCCCAGGGGTTCTACATCTGTTGCCAGAAAACAATGCACCCAGTTGTTCGAAGTTGCAGGATTGGGAGCAGTGACCAGCCACTCCTGCCAATTACCGCCGCCATAGCCAGTTTCTTCCATCAACTCCCTTTTTGCCGCCTCAAGATGGGTTTCATCGCCCTGGTCGCGTACCCCGGCACAGATCTCATAGGATGTCAAGCCCATCGCATGCCGGTATTGACGGATCAGCAGAAACTTGCCTTCCTGGGTAATAGCAATTACATTCACCCAATCAGGGTATTCAAGCACAAAGTATTTTGGTATTGTATGGCCGTTTGGCAAGAGCAACTGGTCTCGCCTGACGGTCAGCCAGGGTTCGCGGTGGAGGTAGTCAGATTGCAACAACTTCCACCCTTCAGGTAATTGATTCATCAAACAAACTTAGGATTTATCTGAGCCTTTCCCCCTGGTTTCCTCTGGCTCCGGATCGAGGTCCTCATCCCTGTCGCCTTCCTTGCCCTGCCTGCTGCTTATTGAGCTTGGCTTGCCGTCTACATCCACCTGGTCAAAATTTCTGGCAGTTGGATTATAGTTCGCCTGCTGGTCTTTCTCCTGGGATCCAGCATGTTGTGTTTTCTTGTCCATAGTAGCTTTTCTACAAGCCACACAATTTTCAGACCACCCGGCTATCTCACCCCAATTCACTACAAAGCCCCCGCAATGCGGAGGCTTCTCAATATTCTACTTACTTGTTCAGGCTAGTTGATAGCTGCTGATTGGCTGTCGCCCTCCAGCTTTTGAAAGTCTGCTTTTTCCCGCTCGTTATACATGCTCTGGAAGCTTAGGTTCTTTTCAAGATAGGTCCTGAGGCCATCCATACTGCCAAAGTGTTCAGGAAGATTTCTATTAAGTGGGATTAAGGTCATGCGGCTGGCGGCAGGATCCAACTTTACCCGGTAGATGAAGTAGCTGCGGGTACTGTCAGAATACAAATTCATAAACATAGTAGACTTCACCTCAGAAAGAAACCCGCGGAACTTCTGCACACCAGTGATGTTCTCCTGCAGGATCTGGTATTCTGTAGCACTGGCCCGGGACACCGTATAGGTGTTATATACCTCATCTTTACTGCTCCAGCTACCCAGGAGCCGCTGGTCAACAGGTATGGTCGGTTTACTTATTGGCACCTGTGACTCGTATGGACAGCCAAATAAGCCCAGACAAAAAACAGCCAGAAGGCTAAGCAGCAAATTCTTTCTCATGATCCTCTTCCTAATAGGGTGCGCAGACGAATGCAAATATAACTCGTTTTGGATCAAAGACTTGCATTTAATTGAAGTTAAAACCCTTAGCACCCTGCAACTGCAACGCTATGTCCCGAGGACTTCATAGATGGAGTTTCGCTCTGCGGAATCGTGATGAAGAATGTGGTACCCTCGCCTACGACACTCTCAAACCAGATGCGGCCATTGTGACGTTCTACAATCTGGCGGGCGATAGAAAGCCCCAGCCCATAAGGCTTCTCACCACTTGTACCCTCACGCTTGGCCTCGGTAAACATCTCAAACACCTTTTCCTTGATGCTGTCCGGAATACCAATCCCCTCGTCCTTCACCGTCAGGTAGATGTCTTCCGCACTGGTATACAGATCAACCTTGATCCGGGCGCCTTCCTTACTAAACTTTATTGCGTTGGTAATGATATTGCCGATTACCCTCGAGAACTTATCGCTGTCTACCAGCGCTTCCATATAGGTCTGTTCAACTCTGAGGTCAATAACCTGTTGCTTTTCAGCAGCCCTGAACTTCAGCAGCTCTACGTTGTGGCTCACCAGTTCAGCGAAGTTGAGGCACTTCGCCTTGTACTCTTCAGATTGCATCACAGCGGTATCCAGAATCTCCCTGCTCAGGGTAAGGGAATTATTGCTCGCTGTTTTAATCAGATCAACAATTTCCTTCTGCTCCTGCCCAATTGCCGGGTCTGAAGACAGCAGATCTGCCAGTGAATAGATAGCTGTAATCGGGCTTCTCAGGTCGTGAGCCACCACACGAAGTATTTTATCCTTCTCTTTGTTAGATATCTCAAGTTTTGACAAGGCAGACTCCAACGCCCTTTTGTGGTCATTTACCTTTTCATTAAGCTGAGCCAATCTCCTGAGGTAAATCCGCAGCTTCTTCACATAGTATATGATCAGCAATATCCCGAGCAGACAGACAGCCGCAATCGCAACAGCAACGATCAGGTACATATTCTTCCTGGCAAAACTCTCCTGAAGCATGGAGAGTTTCCTTTCCTTTTCCAGATTCTGAATATGCTCTTTGATATCATAACTCCGGAATTCCTTAGCGATTGCATCCAGAGAGTCCTTCAGGCGGTTGTATTTTGATAAATGACTTAGCGCAACTGCAGGATTTTTCTCATTATAGTACTGCGACATCAGGTAGTGCCAGTCCATCTCTACCTCTGCATTGGGAGTTTCCTGAAGCATTTCCTGCTCCTCCCGGAGCACAGCCAGCATTTTCGCATCATCATCACGCCGGTGGTAATAGCGGGCAAGCTTAAGATTCGTCACCAGTAAGTCGCGGTGTTCCAGGTGAATCTCCTTATTGGTTTGAATACTTTCTTTATAGCAACTTTCGGCTTTTTCAAAGTCTCCTAAATCTTCATAGACACTGGCCAGGTTACCGAGGATAACTGCCCGGGCAGCTCCCTGGAGCTTCTTCTGATGTTCGGATCCATTTTCCAGCTCCTGATCAACTGTCGCCAGTGCCAGGTTGTAGTAGAAGGCAGCACTGTCATATTGCTTCAACTCATAGTAACAGAGACCAATATTATCTAAAACCTCCTGCTTGCGATATACCAGGATGAAATTGTTTGCGCAATGAGACTGACTACTAAGACTACTTAGAAAATGCTCTTTCGATTCCTGGTATCGCTCCTGCTGGTAAAGCACCATACCGAGACGATAGCTATAATCACTAATCCCGCACTCGTCCAGCACTTTTTTACCTACTTCCCGGCCTTTGTAGTACTCTTCATAGGCCTCCTCATAGTCACCACTGGCAAAATAGATGTCTCCGCGCCAGTAATAGATGAGGGCAAACTCCGATGCCATGGCGCGATAGGCATCATGTCGCTCCAGTAGTCGCTTTACACTGTCCGTGTATAGGAAAGCCAGCCTGGAATTCTTATAACTTCTATAATAAAGCTCATAATGAAACCTGTAATAGACAAAGGAATCGCGGACCGTCTTACCCGGTATCGCATAGAAAGAGGAATCAACAATATGTTTGGCAACAGCCCAATGACCCTCACTGACCTTATGATCCGCTATGCAAACTGCATCTGCGAAGGCTTTTGACTCAGAAAAATCAGGCTCCCCGGTTTTTCGATTGCACCCGACAGTCAGACAAATTACAGCAAATAGAAATAACAACTCCACCTCCCGTTGTAAACGAGACATTCTCATAAAGGCACGTTTCGATCCAATAATGCAGTAAAAATAAATATTATTTCACAAAAAAGGCCTTATTACGACCAATTTAATGTTTAGGATCAACGGTTTAGGGTAAGAAAACTCTTGAAATATTTTACAGTTTTATGTTTAATGGAAAGTTCTTCACCTGCTGCATTTCCATCATCTTTGCTTAGATATTGCGCTACCATGAATCTTCGTGCTTCATTTTTATTCTTTCTGTTGTTGCTTTCCCCCCTCCGTCTACTCGCAGATCACGTCTTTGGTGGTGAACTGGGATATACCCACGTCTCCGGAAACACCTACAAGATTACGCTTACCGTTTATGGCGACTGTGGTACAGCGACATTATCTTCGTTTAACCTCCTTCCAAACGCAACACCGGTTATCCAGGTCTTCAACCAGGATGTTGAGATCGACACCATAATGTTGCGACCTGCAGGTTCGGGATTGGAGGTGACACCTGTTTGCCAGCAGGAGGCAAATAATTCGAAATGCGTGAACCCCACATCTACCCTACCCGGCATCAAACGGTTCATTTACGAAAGGATTTACACGCTGCCATCCGCTTCAACACACTGGAAATTTGTATTCAACGGACTTATGGGCGGGGGGCACGTAGCCGGAAGAAGCACCAACATTACGAACCTGACTATTAAGGGCAACGTTACTCTAACTGCTACCCTTAACAATTCCGGAAACAATAATAACTCACCGCAACTAACAACTATTCCTACGCCTTTCTATTGTATTAATGTGTCCCAGGAGTTCAACCAGGGTGCAATTGACTCTGAAAATGACTCACTGGTTTTTGAACTTATTCCAGCCATTACTGCTGGGCAAGTCGCTATTTATGCAGGAGGTTTCTCGGGCTTCAACCCCATCTCCACTCATAATGGCAACTTTAGCTTCAATTCAGTGAACGGCCAGATGAAATTCACACCTGACATGGTGCAGAACGGAGTAGTCGTTAACCGCGTTTCAGAATACAGAAATGGCGTACTAATCGGCTCTGTAGAACGCGAAATGACCTTTATAGTCCTGGCCAACTGCCAGAATAATCCACCTTCCGGCATGATCGACTCCACAAATGTGGTGGGGGGAATCCTTGGTGATGATAATGTCATCAATGTGTGTGAGGGCGCCTCAATAATTGAATTCGAATACGCTGCAGCCGATGCCGATGGCGATACAATCAGTGTCACTCACACTCCATTGCCCGCAGGCGCTTCGTTGAACATCCAGAATAATCAGACGCCAAATCCCAGTCTTGACTTTTCATGGAACACGTCTGGTGTGCTGCCCGGCGTCTATAACTTTTTCGTAACGCTGAAAGACCACCATTGCCCGCTTAGTACCCAGCAAACCTTTGGCTTCACGATCAGGGTAGTAAAACAACCATCTGCCGAAGTGGAAATTATTGACTCCACCCGATGCTGCTATAAAGCCCGGGTGAAATACAGGATACATAATGGCCTTAGGCCTCAAAAAGTGGACATTCATGAAGCAGGTCAACTGGTAACAAGCTTCATAGACTCCACAGGAGTTTTTGAAGACAGCCTGGCGGCCGGTGAGTACACCATGACCATCTCATCCCCCTACCTGGATTGCCCCACTACACACAATTTCACTATCGAACATGGAGGAGAGTTCCCCTTCCTGCCGGACGTAAAAGATGCTATAATTTGCATAGGCGACGAAACCCGGCCAGTGAACGCAATGCCGTATCCGGGTGCCACTGTCACCTGGTATGACATGTCTGGCAGCCCGCTGCCTGGTCCACCGGTGCCCACATCCTCAGCACCCGGAGTGTATAACTGGCTGGTGAGCCAACGCTACCTTGTCTGCAATTCCAGAATAGATACGGCGCAGGTACTTGTATCCAGCAAGCCTGAAGTGATGATCACCAATCCTGCGCAAACGCATTGCCTGGGCGACAAGGTCTTCCTGGAAGCCACAGGAGATAGCCTGGAATTTCAATGGCTGCCTGAAGATGCTTACTTCTACAATCCTGACAGTTCCCGCTTTGTACGGCTGTTGCATCCAGTGGAATACACAGTAATAGGCACAAATGAAAACGGCTGTAAGGACACAGCATCCATAGCATTCAACGACATTCAGCCTTGCTGTAACTTCTCTTTTCCCAATGCTTTCAGCCCTAACAACGATGGAGTGAATGATACCTGGCATCCACTCATGTATGGAAACCACGAGCACTATGAGCTGAGCATATACAACAGATGGGGAGAGCGTGTCTTCCACTCGTTTACGCCTAATGCGGGCTGGGATGGCACACATAAAGGTGTATTACAAAACAGCGGCACCTACTATTTTCTCGTTAAAGCAAAATGCCTCACCGGAACGGCAGAAGAGGAAAAAGGTGAGGTGTACCTGATCAGGTAGGCTTGGATATTAAGCTATTGGTTCACCGGCAACTCACCGGGTATAGCATGCTCCTCGCGGTTGTTATTCCACTCAATGATGAAATTGTTCCTCCCGGTTCCTATCATGATGGTAAGGAACTTTTGCTGCACCAGTTCCAGCATGGCCAGAAAAGTGAAGATGGCGTGTATCCTGTCGTTGCACTGGGAGAAGATGGCCTCAAAAGCCGCGCGGCTCTGTTCTTTTAAATAGTCCATCAGGAAATTCCGTTGCCCCTCCAGCGTGTAGTTGTACTTCACCACCACGTGCTGGGGCTTGTTCATCCTTTCGTTGTAGCGCTTCACTACCCTTTCAAAAGCCTGCATCAGCTTATACATCGTCACAGTCTGAATCTCCGTGCCTTCAGAGTATTCTTCGCTAAGTGCCTCCAGTTCTTTCCTGATATTCCCTCTTTTCTGCTGCAGCAGACGCTCAGCTTCCATCATGGCCATTTCCTCAGAGGCTTCCTTGAATCTTTTGTACTCAAGAATCTTGTCCACCAATTCCTGGCGGGGATCTATTTCATTACCCTGCGCATCTACTTCCCTCCTGGGCAACAGCATTTTCGCCTTGATGCGCATCAGCGTAGAAACAAACAGTATGAATTCGCTGGCCAGTTCGATATTCAATGACTCGAGAGAATGGATATAGTCCAGGAAATCCTTGGTGATGTTGTTGATGGGAATATTGTAGATATCCAGTTCATCTCTTTCTATGAAGAAAAGGAGCAGGTCAAACGGACCTTCGAACTGAGGTAGCTTTATCTGGTAACTTGCTGACATTATAAGTTTTGTGCCTGTGAAACAGACGTCCGAAACTACAGTTTATTTGTGATATACCCTGCTAAAACCTGTACTGGAAGCCGAATGTAAGGATTTGCTTCACCTGCCACCAGCCAAGCCCCGCCCCCGGTTCATCTTTCTGCACGTCCTGCCCGGTAGCCTCGTCTACATAGGTTCTTTGATAGGGAATGTCGTTGTCGTAAATAAAGGTAGCTGCAACAGTCAGATCGAGGTATTTGGAAATCTTGTAGGAGAGAAAATTGTCCCAGAGGATGTCGATATTACCAGGGTTGTCCTTTTTTACTACCACACCCAGACTGTCCAGTTTATCCTTGGCGAGGTAGTTGGAGTATAGGTCCACCCTGGTACGGAACAACAGTGTATTATTCACCTGGGTCTGAAACCTGCCGGAGAAATAGGCACCGAGTTCCAGTCTCGAGGTCTTGTTGTAAGGAATACCAAAGGCTCCCTCGGGATGCATGGAAGTATAAAACCGGTCTGCCACCGTCAGTCTTGAGGCGACGGGCGAAAGAAAAAGGCTAAGATTATTTCCGCGGCGGAACTCCACACCCAGGGCTCCCGTGATATATCCCGGAGACATAAAGCCGGAGGTCTGAATGCTATCCCACCTGGGAAGACTATAGTCATAACCTGCAGTGAACTGTGTCTTCAGGTTCACCAGTGCCGAAAGATAAAAGCGTTCGCTTTTGTTGATCTGCACACCATACTTGGAAGTAAAGTCCAACCGGTCATCAATCTTGCGCGGCACAAAGCTGTTTGAATAGGCATAAAACAGACCGTAGGTCATGTCGAGATTATTGGCCCAGAGGTGATGGTGGTATATTTTGTTGAGATAGCCGCTGAACTGCGAATTCACAGTCATAGAGGCCACCTCTCCACCTGCAGCCCAGTTGTGCAGGAAACCCTGGTTTACTCCAAAGTTGAAGGCGCCGCCATATACCCAGGCAACAGTGTCTATGTTTGAAGTCTCAAGTGCTTTTTTGAGAGAGTCTGCCCTGCTGAGCTGAGCCTTGGTGTGCAGACTTGAAAATAAAAAAACAGCTACCAGTATTCTCCGGACCATACGACAATAACTTTAGTTAGAAATCTATTTGGGCTTGTACTTCGATTCCTGCAGCATCCGCTGGGCATCTTCATACCTGAACAATTCTTCCATTCCTGTTTCAGGTCTTTGCTCCAGGAATGCTTTCACAATCCTGTAGCCTACCCAGCTGCCGATGTTGCCGGGACTTTCGGGAGGCATGCCGGTGGCATTGGGACCGTCGTTTACATAGCGGACAATCTTTTGCCAGTTGGTTTCATAAAGAAGGTTCTGCGTGACGAAAAAGTTATAAATGCCTGCTTCATTGGACTCACACCATTCAAGTTCCTCTTCAGAGAAACCGAAACGCATATGGGCATTGACAAAGGGGATGATCCTTTCCAGGAAATACTGTTCCTTGCCGCGCTGGATCATCATGTCCAGCAGTGTACGCCCTTCCATTACGAAAGGATGCTTCCCTCTGTAGATGGCCTGGAACACATTCACCGGGATGTACTCAGGGCGGCATTTGTTGATGACGTACTGGGGTAGTTGCACTGCAGCATAAAAAGGATACTGGGGGCCAAGGAACATATCGAGTCCCACACCGACGATTATCGTGTCATAGGTGATTGCAGACCATTGATTGAGACCGGAGATGAAGTAGACAATTTTGGGAATATGGTGGGATGGGTAGTAGTGTTTCAGGTATTGAAAACCTTTCCTCAGTTCCTCATCTGATTTTTTGGTGTCGGGGAAATGTACAGCGACAGTATCAAAGAGGCCGCGGATGTCGGGATGGGAGAGGAAAGGTCTTAGTCCGGACTGGATTGCAGGATTTGAAGCCGCATAGTTTCCATTCACCCCAAAGCCCATGAGCGTATCCAGGTAGAAGTTGAAGAACAGGGGATATTTGGCAGACAACTGCTGGAGCCCTGCTTCGAGGTTGTTGGTATCTACCGCAGCAAGATCTCTATCCAGCCTTTGCGTAGTCAGATCTATTTTGATCTCATCCACATCAGGGTGCCCGCCTGAACCTCCGCAACTGATTAAGCCAGCCAGTATGCAAAGCAGGAACAGGAAAGAAAGAAGACCAGAGTGAAAATGAAAGTTTTTTATCTTTACCGGGTTACCACCATTCTTAAATGCTTTTATTTTTGTGGTGCAAATTTAAACGTCATCAACGAGTATGGCGTGGAAATTGTTACCAGAGAACTTGCTTATGCAATTCAGCTTTATGAAAAAACTCTTAGTTGGCTCTTTTTTCCTTTGTTTCCTTAGTGTTTCTGCCTCTGCGCAATATTATGACGAGGCGCCCGCTGCACCTGCGAAAAGACTGGATATCCGGCGCATCAGGATAGGTGCTTATATTGCTCCGAACATTTCCTGGATGAAACCCACTGCGGCAAAGAGCAATGACGGTGACTACCGCGTAAGCTCTCTCGGCAGCAAGGTGGGCTTCAGCTGGGGCATCATGGCTGATTACTTTTTCGCACCGAACTATGGTATCAGTACAGGCTTTCAACTCAATTCGACGGGAGGAAAAATTGAGGCCAACAGAATAGAGTCAGCACCGGCAGCTTCCAGTGTATACCGGGCCAGTTTTGATTATTCACTTCAGTTTCTTGAAATACCCTTTAACCTCAAGCTGCAAAGCGATCCTATTGCTGCGTCGGGAATCAAAGTATTCGGACAGATCGGACTTACCGCCGGGATTAATATTGGCAAGAAGGCTACGTATTCAGTAGGATATACTGATCAATTCGGAGCGATGAGAACAGTGACCGGAGAAAAAGAGAGACTGTTTGGAGGATTTGCAATAGCACCGTTAATGCTGCAACTCAATGTGGGTGGCGGTTTGGAGCGTCCGATCACAGAGAAGATGTCTCTTTATTTTGGCATGTTCTTCAACAATGGCTTCCTGCCTGATGTGACCAATCCCAAAGATTATACGCTGGGCTACCAGGGCAATTTCAGCGATGGCAATGTGAGACAAAACAGTTTTTCTTTTCGTTTAGGATTATTCTTTTAGATTTACACGTCATTTAACCAAAGCAACCAGGCCCGTACATTTATTGTGCGGGCTTTTGAGCTTTCAGGGGTTTGCGCAGGTTCGCAGGTAATCCACGATATTTGACAGGCAAAATCCTGAGTTGCATGAAAATCTATATCTCGCAGCAGAACTATCACATCGGAAACTTTGAAAAGAATACAGAGAAGATCATAGCTGATATACGCAAGGCAAAAGCTGAGGGAGGCGAGCTGATTGTGTTCTCCGAACTTGCGGTTTGCGGTTATCCTCCGCGGGACTTCCTTGAGTTCAATGATTTTATTGAGCAATCGCTAAAAGCAGTTGACCGCATCAGGGAGGAAGCCGATAGCATTGGAGTGATAGTGGGTGCCCCATCGAGAAACCCAACACCTGAAGGCAAAGACCTGTTTAATACCGCTTACCTGCTGTATGAGCAAGCCATCAAAGGCATGGCACATAAAACGCTGCTGCCTACCTATGATGTATTTGATGAGTATCGCTATTTTGAACCGGCTACAGAATGGAATGTGCTAGAGTTTAAAGGCAAGCGACTTGCGGTGACTGTGTGTGAAGACATCTGGAATATGATGGATAATCCGCTGTACCGGCTATGCCCGATGAATATGCTGATAGCGCAGTCGCCGGATATTATGATCAATATCAGTGCATCGCCATTTGACTATGGACATTCAGAAGGACGCAGCAGCACGATCAAGCGGAATGTGGCGGCTTATAAGCTGCCTATGATCTATTGCAATACGGTGGGCTCGCAGACAGAGATTGTGTTTGATGGAGGATCTATTGTGATGAATGCGAACCAGGATGTGGTGGCGGAGCTTCCGCATTTTGAAGAAACGCTGCAAAGTGTGGAGTGGAATGAAGATGGCAGCTTCAGCGAGGCTGTTACCAGGACAGCGGACCAGATACCGGACCACCAGCATATCCCGGATGTGTTTAAGCCGGAAACAGATATACACGAGATCCATGCTGCGCTGATACTGGGGATCAGGGATTATTTCGGGAAGATGGGTTTTAAGAAGGCGATTGTGGCTTCTTCGGGCGGCATAGACAGTGCGGTGGTGCTGGCGCTGGCCTGTGAGGCTTTGGGTGCTGAACATGTCACTGCGCTGCTGATGCCATCCCAGTTTTCCACCGGGCACTCTGTGACTGATGCTGAGCAGCTGTCGAAGAACCTGACTAACCCTTACGAGATACTGCCAATCAAAGGAATCTTTGAAAGCTTTACGCAGACGCTGGAGCCTGTGTTTAAGGACCTGCCATTTAGTGTGGCGGAGGAGAACCTGCAGTCGAGGATCAGGGGGGCGCTGGTGATGGCGCTGGCGAATAAGTTTAACTATATCCTGCTTAATACATCGAACAAGAGTGAGCTGGCGACGGGTTATGGTACGT
This sequence comes from Bacteroidota bacterium, assembly GCA_023426425.1. Taxonomy (GTDB): domain Bacteria; phylum Bacteroidota; class Bacteroidia; order Chitinophagales; family Chitinophagaceae; genus JAFIGV01. The sequence goes on from JAFAAT010000186.1 coordinate 12,094, forward strand.
TGTATGGGGACATGGCCGGGGGGCTGGGTGTGCTGGGCGACTGTTATAAGCTGCAGGTGTATGCGCTGGCGCGGTATATCAACCGGGAGCGGGAGGTGATACCTGTGAATATTATTACTAAGGCGCCGAGTGCGGAGCTAAGGCCGGAGCAGAAGGACAGTGACAGCCTGCCGGAGTACGAGGTGCTGGACCCGATCCTGTTTCAGTATATAGAGCGGAGGCAGGGGCCTAAGGAGATTGTGGCGCAGGGCTTTGAGCAGGCGCTGGTGGACAGGATCTTAAGGCTGGTGAATATGAATGAGTATAAGCGCAACCAGTTCTGCCCTATTATCCGGGTATCGCCGAAGGCGTTTGGTGTGGGCCGGAGGGTGCCTATTGTGGGGAAGTATCTTAGCTGACAATATTCCCGTTTGGCTTTCAATATTCCTGAGTTAGAGTCAGTTCCTGCTATTCCGGTCCTGTGCCCTCTGAGATATGGACCAAACTTCGATGAATTCGATTGGCTTTAAGAAGCAGTAATGGAGGCTGCTAAAACTGCTTCATAGTGCATGTCCAGCTGTTTGATCGCATCTTCCTCAGTGATCGTCTTTCGATAGTCGAGCGCAACTTTCTCAGCTTCTGTCCTGACCATCTGCTTCAGAGGCAAGGAGCTGTGTTGGGCAATACGTTCCAGGACCTGTAGCAGACGCATTTTTACAGGTACATGGTGTCCACTATTTTGCCGGATCTGCGCAAATGCCAGTTCCAGCATCTTATCAAAAGTATAGGGACGTATAACCAGCAACAATTTACGGTCATCACCGAGAATATAGGGTACCGGAAATTTCCTGCCTGCAATTTTGCAAAGGGCGGCTCCAAGCCAGTCGATACATGTTACAGCTGTAAACGGATCATTCATGCTGGGTGACAGTGCACGGATTGCAATCTCTACCATCTGATTAAATGAAAATTCTATTTCCTGCTCAGGCGTTCTCTGGACACCCGTGATGAAAAGCTTGTTGATTTTGCCTGCAAGCTGTTTTTCTGAAACAATGCCGCCATAGCATTTCAGGAGCACATCACCTGGCTGAATAAAATCTCCTGGCCTGACCATGAGCTCAACTATAATCCCCTGATCCAGAGCAAAAGATCTGAGCCCGGGAATGTCGATAGCCTGCAGATAACCCTGAGCTTCTGAAAACAGAAGCTGTGCAGTATTCTTTTCTATTAGCGTTTCATAGTAGTTTTTTATTGCTTCCAGCTCATTTCCTTCGTCAGTATCCTGCTTGTCAGGCATGTAAGTTTCTATTGCCCTGTCAAGGTCATTGAATGCATTTTTTATGACATGGTTGGCCTGAATTGAGGTCGCTACGTGATCGATGAAATAGATCAGTACTCCCAGGCTCACTACCGAGAGGAGCAGTGCGAATGCAATAGAAA
>JAFAAT010000189.1 GCA_023426425.1 Bacteroidota bacterium
GTTTTGAGGAACACACCCAATGACAACTCTTTTACTATGCCCTTTTCTTCTTGGATAATGTAGAGATTAGCACCCAGTTTTTCATAGAATGGATCCAGCTTCAGGTGAGCTTCTTTGATATAATAGCCAAGCTGAAGATGAATACCTACCCGCCCCATTAGGAATTCATTACCCACGATTATGCTGCTGGTCCAGCTTCCATGTCTTTCCCTTCCGGTTTCCAGTTCATGGTTGCGAAGGAATGCATATATCCCCTCATGATATGAGTAGTCAATACCAAGAAAAACCTTATTCAGACTATTGTAGCGTTTGCTGATGAAGGCACTCAATATGTACGAAGGGTAAATAGGTCCGTTTGGAACATTGTACTCATTACCGGCTATCCCTAGACGAAACTGCATCAGCCACCTTGAGGGTATTGGCTTAAGATGTTTTTTAATCCTTTCCGGTGAGGAAGACACCGGTGAGTACCGAACACCCACACTTCCTCCTACCATGTTGATGCCGAGGTTGGGAATTCTCAGCGACGCATTGCTGATATGTGAAAAGCTCAACCCTGCCTGTAGATCCACATGTTCATTGAGCCGGTATCTTAACTGAGATGCAATTACCGAATAGTTGTTGAAATGGCTACCTACGGCATTGATAAGCGTATCCCAGCTTGGTGCCCGCTCATAGCGTTTGCTGCTATAGGCAATTCCGAACCCTAGCTTTAACGACCATTCAAACAATCCTCTACGGACTATCGGAAGGATAATATTCGGATACGCTGAAACCGCTACACCATAGATCGAGTCAATTCCATACCGCGTCACACCAAATCCAAATCCCACCGTCGGGTAGTTTCTACGCTGTTCCCAGTCTTTACGACCATACGTCTGGTACAGGAAATTGACTTCCGCCGAGGTGGACAAATCAGGCACTGGCGCTCTAAAGTTTACCGTGTGCTTAATCACCTTCCCTGCCGTAACGTTTGCTTCAATGCCAAATCCTTCCCAGGGCTTGTGCTGTGCCAGAGCATTACCAGAAATCAAGTAAATCAGTAAAAACAGGGCAGACTTTTGCATTAGCCGGAAAGCTATCAATAATGTCGTAATGCTGCAAGCGCTCCTTTATTTCATAGGCCAATATGTAACTTTGCCTCATTATATCCATCCATGCGTAAAATTGCTGCGGTAATAGTAAGATCATTTCTTCAGGGTTTACTGATCCTCAGCCCTATCGCCATCACAGCCTATGTCATTTACGTAGTCTTCGACGGTGTGGACAGTCTGGTACCCTGGGTACCCAGAGGGCTAGGTTTCGTGATCATCGTAACAACCGTAACAGTCATCGGTTATCTCGGCACCCGCTTCTTCGTAGGCAAAATGCTCTTCGACGCATTCGACTATCTCCTGGAACATATCCCGGGCATAAAGTACATCTACTCCTCTATCAAGGATGTAATGGATTCCTTTGTTGGCGATAAAAAGCGTTTCAACAAGCCAGTGTGGGTATGTACCAACCAAAACCCCGAAGTATGGCGCATAGGATTTATGACCCAAAACGACATGGCTTATCTGGGCATGAACGGAAAAGTCGCTGTCTATTTACCTCACTCATACGCCATCTCAGGTTGGGTAATCATAGTTGAGGCAAAATATACAAGGCCAGTTACCAAAATGACTGCCGCAGAAGCTATGAAGTTTGCTGTCAGCGGCGGCATCACCAGCAAGGACGAGGAAAAACATCATGATCGACTCCCCCTACACTAGACGCATCATCAATTTCGGCTCCGGGCCAGCAGCATTGCCCCCCGAGGTATTACAGCAAGCTTCAGAAGCTGTTATTGACTACAATGATTCAGGACTGTCAATCCTTGAGATCCCTCACCGCGGCAGTCTTATGAATTCCATTCTCGAGGAAGCAAGCCAATTAGTAAAGGAGCTGTGCGGGTTAGACGATGACTACAGCGTCCTATGGTTGCAGGGCGGAGGCAGACTGCAGTTTTCAATGTTGCCTATGAACTTTCTGCATGAACATAAACATGCAGGTTACATCGATAGTGGCCACTGGTCATCGGAAGCAATAAGCTATGCAAACTATTATGGGCAAACGTCTATCATAGCCTCTTCCAAACCTGAAAATTATAGATCCCTTCCTGCATTACCGCCTTCTCTGCCCCCCGAACTTGCTTATCTTCACCTCACCAGCAACAACACCATCTACGGTACACAATGGGCAGAACTCCCCACCACTTCCGCTCCGCTCATAGTAGACATGAGCAGCGATATCCTCAGCAGGGCAAGACACTACAACCGTTGTAGCCTTTTCTATGCCGTCGCACAAAAAAATATCGGCCCGGCGGGTGTCACTCTTGTGGTACTAAACAACGATTTTGCAAAGACAGCAAGGAAAGACCTGCCTCCATTCCTCAGTTATTCGGCTCAGATCAAAAACAACTCAGTCGTCAACACCCCCCCGGTATTTGCCATCTACACTTCCCTGCTTATGCTACGCTGGACAAAGGAAATTTCCCTCCACGTACTGGAGGAAGAAAGCATCCGCAAAGCATCCATGCTATACTCCGAGTTGGAACGCAACAGCTTCTTTGAGCCAGTTGTAAAGGAACAGAACCACCGGAGCAGAATGAATGTCTGCTTCACTGCAAATAAAATAAATGGAATTGAACAGCGTTTTTTGGATTTTTGCAGCCAAAATGGCATAGTCGGCATCGACGGGCACCGATCAGTCGGCGGCTTCAGAGCTTCCCTCTACAATGCTATAAGAGTACAGGATGTCGAACGACTTGTCGTAGTAATGCAGGAGTTCGAACATCAGGAAAATAAAACCAGATAACAACTATATGGCTAAAATCATTCCTTTCAAAGGACTCAGACCAAAGAAAAGTATCGCACCGCAACTCGCTACACTACCTTATGACGTAGTAAGTGTAGAAGAGGCAAGGCAGTACAAAAAAGATCCATACCACTTCTATCATGTAACCAGATCCGAGATCGATCTCCAGGAAGGCATCGACGTCCATAGCGCGCAGGTATACGAGAAAGCAAAGGAGAACCTTGACCAGCTGGTCACTGACAAAATCATGGTACAGGATAGCGAACCATGCTACTATATCTACGAACTGGTCATGAATGGCCGCTCCCAAACAGGTCTTATATGCGGTTCCTCCTGCGACGACTATTTCAATGGTGTAATTAAGAAGCACGAATTCACCCGCCCCGAAAAGGAGTTAGACAGAATAAATCACATCAAGACTACCCGCGCACAAACAGGTATCGTCTTCCTGGCCTATAAAGACCAGGAAGATGTCCAGCAGATCATCGCCGACTGGAAAAAGAATAAAGCACCCGAATATGACTTCGTAGCTGAGGATGGTGTGCGTCACATCTTCTGGGTCGTGAATGACTATGCTAAGGTTGCAAGTATCTCCAGACTCTTCGAAGAGAAAGTCCCCGCTACCTATATCGCCGATGGTCACCACCGCGCAGCGTCCGCAGGTAAGGTCTGCAAAGAAATGAGAGATGCAGGTATGTCCGTTACAGGTGACGAGTCTTTCAACTACTTCATCACCTGCATCTTCCCTTCCAGCCAGCTCGAAATACTCGACTACAATCGTGTCGTAAAAGACCTGAACGATCTCAATCCCGACCAGTTTCTCACAGCGCTCACCGAAGACTTCGAGGTCTCAGAAGTGGGCACTGACGCCTACAAGCCAGCCCAGCCCCACGAGTTCGGCATGTATCTGAATAAGAAATGGTATAAGCTTACCGCCAAAGCAGGTTCCTTTACCACAGATCCAATCGGTGTGCTCGATGTCACAATCCTGCAGGAAAATGTACTTTCAAAACTACTCGCAATCTATGACCCACGCACCGATAAGCGTGTAGATTTTGTAGGTGGAATACGCGGACTCAAGGCATTGGAGCAACGCGTAGACAGTGGTGAAATGGCAGCAGCCTTCGCCTGTTATCCAGTCTCCATCCAGCAGCTTTTTGATATCGCAGACAGCGGTGAAGTGATGCCACCCAAGAGCACCTGGTTCGAACCTAAACTCAGAGATGGCTTGGTCGTATATCTAATTTGATGAAACAGAGGCGCCTAAAAGCGCCTCTGCTGCTATAGCAAACTCCTATTACTCCCATTGCTCGAAACCCCCCATATTTGTTGTCCAAATCGATCGACATGGAATACAGAAGAATGGGTAAGACAGGCCTCCAACTCAGCGTACTATCCTTTGGCTCATGGGTAACTTTCGGAAAGCAGATTGATGACGCTGCCTCCGACCAGCTAATGAGCCTGGCCTACGACAGTGGTATCAATTTCTTCGACAATGCCGAAGTCTACTCAAGGGGTGAGTCAGAAAAAATGATGGGCCGTATCCTTAAAAACAAAGATTGGGAACGCTCCTCCTACGTGGTTTCCAGTAAGGTGTTCTTCGGATGGCGCGGCGAAAAAAACAAACCAAATCAGACAGGCCTGAGCAGAAACCACATTGTAGAAGCCTGTCATGAAGCCCTCCAACGCTTTCAGCTCGACTACCTCGACCTCTACTTTTGCCACCGCCCCGATAAAAATGTTCCTGTCGAAGAAGTAGTTCGTACCATGAACTCACTCATCCAACAGGGCAAGATCCTCTACTGGGGCACTAGCGAATGGAGCGGCCCGGAAATTGTAGAAGCACACATGGTCGCCCGTCAGCTGGGACTCGAACCACCTGCCGTAGAACAGCCACAGTACAACCTGTTCGAACGCTTCAAAATGGAGGTGGACTATTACACCATCTTCAAAAACCTGGGCATGGGTACTACCATCTGGAGCCCCCTCGCTTCGGGACTACTTACCGGAAAATACAACGACGGAATCCCCGCAGGTTCAAGGCTGGCACTGGAAGGCTTCGAATGGCTCAAAGACAGAACCCTCAGCGAACAACGCCTTGCTTCTGTAAAAGTATTAGGAAACCTGGCTAAAGACCTGAACTGTTCACTCGCTGCCCTGGCAATCGCATGGTGCATCAGAAACCCCAATGTCACCACCGCAATCCTCGGCGCTACTCGCCCCGAACAGCTGTCCGGAAATCTCAAAGCCCTCGATGTCTTGCCAATGCTCACCGACGAAATCATGTTGAAAATAGACGAGGTCATGCAGACGAAACCCATAATGCCAGCATACTAGGTTCAGATAATCTCGGTTTTTATCCCAGGCCTTGCAATATCCATATATATCATCGCCTTGCTAAGTGCTCACTGCCTGACGCTTAAATTCGGTCGTAAAATCGTGAGCCATTTGTCATGCCTTACCAGCCTTCCAGCTGTCAAATACCACGCGGGGAGTAAAAGGCGCGTAAAAGGCCTGTAAAAGGCCTGCAAATGGCCTGCGAATGGCCTGCAGAGATCCTGAAGCTTTTCTGTAGCTCACGCCGTTTTAGATCCATTCTGGATAGGTTTCATCTGCCTGCCATATCCGCGAATCGCCTGCCCCGCCCCCTTAATAAAAGCGTTAAACCGCCCCGCATGGCTGCGCCTGTTTAGTGATCACCGCCCCACGCTATCAGATAGAACAATCTATAAAGACAACCACAATCCTGACTGGCGTAATTTTTTTGCTCACGCTAACCAAACCAGATGCCACTAAAAAAAGGCCGAAATTATATTCGTATGTTGATAGTAGCGGGCAAAGAGTTCGCTGCTGACAACGTAATTAAGTTAAGCGCTTCGCTGGCCTACTATACCGTGTTTGCCATTGGGCCTCTTTTCCTCGTGATCATTTCCTTTGTAGGCTTCTTTTTTGAAAGGGAGCGTGTCACCTCAAATGTCTACAACCAGATCAATCAGCTTGTAGGCACCGAAGGGGCTCAGGCCATCATGAATATCATCAGCAGAATGCAGGAGCAGAACGATGCAGCCAGGTTTAGCATCATAGGTCTGGTCATTTTAATCTTCGGTGCAACAACCATTTTCGCAGACATACAGGACTCCATAAACTACATTTGGTCCATACGCGCCAAACCAAAAAAAGGCTGGTTGAAGTTCCTCAAAAACCGCCTGCTTTCTTTTTCTATGGTGGTAGGCATCGGTTTTCTGCTTGTAGTATCCCTCATGATCAACACTTTGACAGACCTCATGACGGATCGACTCAGAGAGCTATTTGTCAACGAAATGGTCATCCTATTTAAGGTGATCAATTTCCTCCTGCTCTATCTCGTAATCTCAGGCCTGTTTGCTGTCATCTACAAAATACTTCCCGATGCCCGAATCAGTTGGAAAGACGCTATGGTGGGGGCCACACTCACAGGCATACTCTTTCTCTTGGGAAAATTTCTGATCAGCCTGTATATCGGCAGCTCAGATATGGCAAACACCTACGGAGCCGCAGCCTCCATCATCATTATGCTTTCCTGGGTCTACTATTCTTCCATCATCCTTTACTTCGGCGCAGAGTTTACAAAAGTTTATGCACTTTCAGCAGGCAGCGGTATCAAACCCTACGACACCGCCGTATTTATCATCAAAAGAGAAGCCAGAGAACTCCCGGAAACCGCACCAGTGAAGTCAAAAGATCTGCTTCACGGCGTCGATCCTGATGAACCGGAAGAACAAGATAAGCCCGCCACCTGAAACTACTAATATCAATAGCTGATACTGCCACTCAATATCCAGTTCCCTCACTCCCAGGCCAATTGCCATCAACAGCACCAGGTAGGCTGCAAACTTCAAAACCCATCGGGGCCTGCGTTCCAGGTTTGCCTGTCTCTGTGCCGACAACATAAAACCAAGTGCCAATACAGTTTGTGTCACGACAGCTGTTGTAGCTGCACCAATCGCCTGGTATTCTGGTATCAACCAAAAGTTCAACCCCAGGTTTATGATCACACCAGCAGCCGCAATCCGGTTCAATACACGCAAATTACCATTGGCAGTGAGCAGGGTAGAGTAAATATTGGATAAACTGAAGGCGGGAAAGGCAATCATCAGCAACATAAAAACTATAGAATCCGTCAACCCTGCATGCTCATACAAGGTGTGCATGATCTCACTGCTAAAGTAAATACCCGTAACCGCCACCAGCAATGACGCCGGTAACAGAAGATTGACACACATTTCAACAATCGGCTGCACCGCCTCCTTCTTTGCCAGCATCCGGCCAAAAACAGGCAGCAGCATAGTGGCCATCATCAACCCAAACATATTACCCACATCCAGCAATCTGTAAGCAGCCGCATATATCCCCGCCTGCTCTTTGCCTCCCACCCCCGAAAGCCGCTCCACCAGCATCATATCAGCCCTGGTGTACACCGACATCAGAAAAATCAGCATCGCATACGGCAGGCTACTCCTGATAATGCTCCAGACTTTCGCAGCATCAAACGAAAATACCAGCCGCACCCGCGAAATTCGCTTCAACAGAAACAGCCCCGTTATTATAGCCAGAGCATAGCATGCAATCTGTGCTAGTACAAACCAGCCAATTGTAAACCTCTCTGATGTGGCCGGTATCAGGAGCAGCGCACCGCAAAGCAATATCATCAACGAGCGGTCCACCACCGAAAGCACCCCGTCAGCCTTAAACTTGTGCAGCCCCGAAACGTTACTCCGAATGAAGAGCATAATCGAATTCAGCGACTGTATCAACAGCACACCCGCAAGCAAAATAATCTCCCCACCCCTGTACCCCAAAGCAAGCCCTATCCCCGACACAATAATCATATAACAAACGCTCAGCACAATCCGCGCAGATAGCATGGCAGGAAAAAGCGACTTAAGTTTCCTGGGGAATTGCGCTAATGTCTTGCTGTTGTAGTTATTAATACCAAAGTCGAGCAGTATCTGGAAGACAAGTCCGAGATTGAATAAAGCCTGATATATACCATAGTCTGCATGACCAACCTTGTTCTGGACAGTCCTGTCAATAAAAAAGATCCATACAGGTTTAATCAGCAGGTTGACCGCAATAACGAAAAGTAAGTTCCTGGCGAAAAACCTGCGCATCTATAGTTTGGGAGACTTTGTGGTATCAGAAGGTAAAATTATATTTTTGCGCCCAATGCGCATTGCTGTAAATACGAGACTTTTACTCAAAGGAAAGCTGGAAGGGATAGGCTGGTACACTAATGAAACCCTGAAACGTATCGTAAAAGCCCATCCCGAACATGAATTTATCTTCTTCTTCGACCGCCCCTACGAGCCATCTTTCATATTCGCAGATAATGTAACACCCGTAGTCTTCGGACCTCAGGCAAGGCACCCGGTTTTATTCTTCACCTGGTTCGATCTTCGGATGCCTTACATGCTGCGGAAGCATAAAGCTGATTTATTCCTTTCCACAGATGGAATGATGTCTTTGAAGTCCTCAGTACCTACTTGCATCGTCATGCACGACCTGGCATTCGAGCACTATCCCGAACATCTGATCACCAGTCACAGGTATTATTATCGTCGCTACTCGCCACTATTTGCAAAACAGGCAAAAAGAATAGTCACAGTCTCTGAATTCTCCAGGCAGGACATTGCTAAGCGGTACAGGGTGCCGGTAGACAAGATTGATGTCTCCTATAATGGTGCACATGATGAATACAGACCGCTGGAGTGGGATGAAAGAGAGCAGATCAAAAAGCAATATGCGGATGGCTGCGAATATTATGTCTATGCTGGTGCACTACATCCCAGAAAGAACATCGTGAATATGCTCAAAGGGTTCGTAGCCTTCAAAAAGCGTCAGCGGAGCAATATGAAGTTTGTGATCGTAGGGCGCATGGCCTGGAATTACGAGGAAATCGTGAAGATGAAGGAGGAGCTTCCATTCAAAGATGATGTGAAATGGGTAGGATACCTGGACGTTAAAGAGCTCGCAAAAGTTATGGGTGCTGCGTACGCGTTAGTGTATGTATCCCTCTTTGAAGGCTTCGGCATTCCTATTCTCGAAGCGCTGCAATGCAATGTCCCGGCTATTATCAGTGAGACGTCCTCGATGCCCGAAGTAGGCGGAGAAGCTGCGCTGCAGGTCAACCCTAATGACGTAGAGGATATTGCCAACAAAATGGAGAAGCTCTATAAAGATGAAGTGTTGCGGGCAAAGCTTGTAGCGGCAGCGCCCGCACAGGTACAAAAGTTCAACTGGGACAAGTCTGCTTCTGTACTTTGGGAGAGTATGATGAAATGCCTGCCTGCGGGAGGTAAATGATTACTTTTAAGAAAACTTTCCTTTGACAAAACCCCTGCCTCTGATCTCTGCCCGGTGGCTGTTCTGGATTTTCTGGATCCTGGTAGCACTGGTATATCTCCCCACTTACAAGGGCGGCTTCTACCTCGATTTCCTGGACACAATCCATCTTTTCCGCGAGCAGTCCTTCCTCGACTTTATCAACCGCGAAGAAATTGGCAATAAAAGCCTTTATCAGGTCACGCAGGTAATGCTTTACTCCCTGCTCACTCTTTTTGGTACCTCACCTATCCCTTGGTTTCTATTATTCACTGGCTTGCACGCATTGAATGGCGCCTTGATCTACAAGATCTTCACCAGGTTCTTTAGCTG
>JAFAAT010000235.1 GCA_023426425.1 Bacteroidota bacterium
AAAATCGAATGGTCGGGGTCCGGTGGTGCCAATTGCCATTGGGAAAAATGAACCAGCGAAGTATATAGTCTTTTTTTCATCGTCATTGAACTTTTGGCCAACAACACTTGTAGTAATGCTTTGACCATTATAGATATCAAGGCTCTTTGCCCATTGAAAATCACCAGCCGAATTTAGCTTAAGAATATAGGCAGAGGGCCAGAACATACCCATGTCATCATAAAAGTAGGGTACCATCTTGTAGACGCCAGGACCAGGATCAAAATCAATTGTGGAGTCAGCGAAGTTCCCTGTAACATATATATCCCCATTGTCATCGTCCACCGAAACTGATGTTACGTCAATCCAGGGGTAGGCTGTTGGAGAAACTGTTTCAATCGAGACATGTCTGACCCAGACAAAATTTCCTGCACTATCGCACTTCCAAATAAACATAGCACCCATTGTACTAAATAGATTATGGGTGCCTGCACCCGGATCAAAATCAACCGTATCGAAGAACATACCTCCTGCAATTACGTGCTCCGTCGGGTCAAGGGTGAGTTGCCGAATCTCCAGATTATGTTTTCCGCTCAGTGATGATGCCCAACGAAGACTGGGGGACACAAGCTGTGCCACTGCGGGAAGTCCTAGAAATAGCAAAAGACAACTTGCTATCAGCGATCTTGTAAATTTCATACTTTTCATTGTTTATGTTTTTGGAATTGGTTTAGTGATGCATGCGTAAAACATTTATAGAATTTCTTGTCCCAAATGTAATCGAGTAATCCAGTTCAAAAACGGGGGCTTTTGCATCATTTTTATTATCTTAATATCTAAGACGCCCTTTTATATTAATTTGTGAGTGACAAGACAATGATCCAGAGAAAGCCAAATAGTGCCCTTGTTCTTCTGAGTATCGCACTGGTGCTATTGCCGGCGTACATGGTTCATTCGCAGGAGAATCCTAAAGCAACTGTTGGTCGCATAACCTATTCTATGGCTGACACCAGCCAGATAAAAGCTGCAATTCAGCAGGCGAAACACCTTCAGGAAACGAATCGAGACAGTGCAGAAGTAATCCTAGAAGCGACTTTGCAAAGCAGCTGTAGGATCGAATTTCCTCATGGGGTAAAGAAATCACTTTCTGCGCTTGCAGCGATGCATCTTCAGGTGGAACAATATGGAGCTGCCATAAGCGTCTACCTTGAAACGCTACATGCCTGTGAGGGTAAGAAAGGCCTGCAAACCACCGTACCTGCACTACACAACAACCTCGCTAACGTCTATGTGAAGCTTGGTGATTTCGAACAAGCCCTCGTACACTATGAGAAAGCCATCCGGTTATGGGAGTCTCTTGCGCTACACAACGCTGGAGAAATCTATAACAATCTCGGGGGACTTCTAATACAGCTAGGGCGTTTTGAGCAGGCTCTCTACTATCTCAACAAAGCTGAACTCGCAGCGAAGAATGACAACAATCATAGTGGTCTAGTTTCTGTCTATGGTAACAAGGGCAGCTACTACTTTGAAAGTGGACAATGGGATAGCAGCGTAATATATTCGCAGAAAGCGCTTGGAGTAGCACGAACCCATAAGCTGCCACAGCTTGAATTCAACGCCCTCACCAACCTTGGCGAATCTTATCGTCGTCATGGGCAGCCCAGGGAGGCACTCACCTATCTATCACAAGCTTCCACATTGGCTCCACAAGCCCTGCCATACTACAGGCAATTTCTCCAGACGGTTATTGGCAATACCTATCTCGACCTTAAGGATTTTGGTCTCGCGCTCAGGTATTTTGAAGAAGCGCTGGAAAGCTCTAAAGAAACCGGATTGCTCAAGAACCTAATGATCGCGGAAAAAGGCCTTTCACAGTCTTACGAAGGCCTTGGTGATTACAGGAATAGCCTCGCTCATTATAAGAACTATCAGACACTGAAAGATAGCATCAAGCAACAGGAGATAAAAAAAAGCATTTCCGAGTGGGATATAAAATACAGGACAGTAGAAAAAGATAAGAAAATTGCTGAAAGCCAGCTTCAAATCAACAGCCAGAGGGACGCACTGCGAAGCAAGAATATCTGGATGGCCGGTACAACTGCTGGTCTGCTGCTGATAACCGCACTGTTGGTCATCGTCTATGCATTCTATCGCATTAGTAAACATAAGAGCTTCCTCCAGGAGAAGCAACTGAACCTGCTACAGCAACAGCAGGAAATTGAACAGCTCAAAGCTACAATGGTTGGCGAGGAAAAGGAGAGGGAGCGAATCGCAAGGGAACTTCACGATGGAGTAGGGGGGATGCTTGCTGCAATCAAGATGAGCCTGTCTTCTATTCATGATAGCCGGCCACGCGGTCTTGACACTGAACAGTTATCCAAGGTGATTAGCATGGTTGAAAGTACAACCGGAGAGGTAAGAAAAACCGCGCACAATCTGCTCCCTGACATCCTGACAAGACACAGCCTGGAGGAAGCCCTTATGGTTTATTGTGAACACATCAACCTCAGCAAGGAGATTACTCTGCATTTCCAATTTCACGCCGAGATAGAAAACCTGGACAAATCCACTGAGTTGTTCCTCTACCGCATCACACAGGAATTGTTACAGAATATTGTCAAGCATGCAAACGCTTCGGAAGCCTGGGTAATGATCAAGCAATTGGGCGACAAGCTAAGTATTATTGTCGAGGACAATGGTAGCGGTTTTGAACCCGAACTGGTGACAAACAGTTATGGCTTGCTCAACCTGACCTACCGCGTCAAGTCACTACATGGCAACATCGATATACAGTCTGTAATCGAGCGAGGTACGACTGTTCACATTGAATTCGACATGCACCAACTTAAATTAAAACCTTCACTGGTAAGATGATTAGAGTAGCGATAGCTGATGACCATCCCATGATCCTCAATGGTATTAATGTGGTTCTCTCCGAGTGTGCCCATATTTCGCTAACCGGCGCATATAGGGATGGAACTGAATTGATGGAAGGTCTTCAGCTGGAGCTGCCGGATATACTTCTGCTCGACATTCAGCTGCCCGGGAAAACCGGGGACAAGCTGCTCCTGGATATTCAAAAGCGGTATCCTGAACTCAAGGTGATTGTGCTTACCAATTTCGACAGCACGCTGTATGTCACAAATATGATGAGGAACGGTGCCAGGGGATATTTGTTGAAAACTGCCGATAAAAGAATATTGATTGAAGCACTTGAAACCGTACATAGCGGTGGAGAATATATTGAGGCATCCATGAAAGAAAAGGTGGCGGCTATCCAGGGAGGCATGAAGCGAACCATTTCCTCAAAATTCACTCTTACTGCCCGTGAAAAAGAAATATTGCAGTTGATCGTGAACGGACAGACCAACCAGGAAATTGCGAATGCCCTGTTTTTGAGCGTACACACGGTAGAGAACTATCGCGACAATATCCTTTTGAAATTAGAAGTAAGAAACACCGCTGCACTGGTAAAGAAGGCCTTGACGATGGGTCTGGCGGAATAACTCTCTACCTGACAGAGGGTTGGGTTGAAAAAAATTTTGCGAAGCTTTAGACCTGGTATTGTTGGTCAGAACTTAGAAATTCATTAAACAATTTTCGCCGTCACCCATTCTGATTTTGAAGGAGGGTAGACAGGGTAGATCTACCCTGATGAAAGCCGCGCCAGTAGCGGAACTATCTTTAAAAACGAGCATGAAAAGCGGCGCAATCAGGTTTAAAAAATGACAGATACGCATTAAGAAAAAACGTTCCCCTAAAAATTGGGGTAAAATACGGGTTCCGAATAACTTTGGTCCGGCTTTGGTTCGACTTTGGAATAAAGTAAGCCCGAAGTAAGCCCGGCTTCTGTTCAGGTTTGGAGTTCTTCTGATTTTTCCGGATAAAGGGTGGGGGAGGATCTCCCGGTGGGGTCTGTTTGCAGACGATTTTTCTGCCCGGGATGGTTGGGGTGCAAAATTCATTCTCGGAGTTTTCACGCCTTCATAGCGCCTTCATAACGCCTTCATAGCGCCTTAATCTTACCTTAAGGGAGTGTTCTTAAGGGGTAAATTGGATATGGGAGACTGTGCGCCTGGACCTGCCTATTCTGGTGCACCCGACAGAGGGCAAGGTATTGGCAGCTAGTCGGAACCGAAACGTCTATTGGGGATAGGCCAAGGCTGTTGCCCGAGGGTGTTTTTAAATACTCTACCCACACCCTCCCAGGTCTTTTGCGCCAAATCTTGTGTTCCAACACGCCTGTCACGTACATTGAAAAATGACAATTCCACCTTGGGCCCACCGGCTTTAAAGCTGCCCGGAATCTTAACCTTCAGAAAATCAACAACATGCAATTTTCCACTCCTCTCTGCCACCATTGCACTAATACCGCGATAGTGCCTTGATAATACCATGATTACTCCTTGTCAAGCCTTGTCCTCCCTCGTATTGTCAAATGCAAAATTCGATAACGTGCATTTTCAGCCTTTTTTCACCTCCCAAACCGCTATTATGAAAATCACTTTCCGCTCTGGGCGCAGCTTTCACCCACCTTGCGCAAGGTGAGCAAGGTGACTCCCCTCACCACAACGCCATCTTTGCATCCGTAACTTGCTACTGCGCCCCACCAGTCCGAATCCACAGGAGCCGGGCCACGGAAACAGACCGGTACATTTGCAATGATCTGGTAGAACTTCTCAAAAGGATAAACTTTCTGATAGTGTTCGCTAATGGTCTGAATCACACAAATTGGAGTTCTGTTGAATTAATCGAAATATGCACCTAGAATTTTCTAACTGCCCTTACGGCCGCGAGTGAATCTTTGCTATATCTGTTATCACAGTTGAAAGATGTAGCATAGTAGTTTGGCATAAATGGAACCCCTGTAATATTCCAGTAATATTTTTGGGGTAAGAGGTTGAGTAGACCGCTGATTTTACACATTTCCATGAACTCAGTATAGTTTGGAAGGTACCAGTCATTAAATCCGCCACCATCGTAACTTCTACAAGTGTTAGCAGCGTTTGGCTTCGTAAGCATGTTGTTTAGATATTCAGATGAAGTAACCCCTTCAGCGTTACCTGGAAAGCCTGGCATAGTGCTGTAGTCAAACAGTTGACCATTATCGTCGGTATAAGGGGCAAATCTCATGCTGGTACTTTGGTCAGCTGGAGCAGCAACAAGCCCGTGTTGTCCAGTGCTGTCCAGGTAAAATATTATCCCTCCGGCATGGCTGTCACCGATATTCAATGGCACGGCGGAAGGTGTGCCATTATTATTCTTACCGCACCCAGAGCAAATAGCAGCCAGTACAGCCGTTAATAGTATAAGACGCATTCTATTGTTTTATTGACAAAATATAACTCGCTATTCAGCAATGCAAATGTTACTGATGTTTGGTATCTTTTTCCTTCCTTGAGTTTCACAGGTGGGCCATTAATACTAGTTTCTCTACGTCGGAAAGCTTAACATTGTCTTTCCTATTTCGTTGGTTTACAGAGCAATGATAACAATTGCTGATCTTTTAGGCGTTGCCGGCAAAGTTGACTATGTCAATTCAGGAATGGTCAAAGTTGAAAGCATGAAAGCCTTCGGGTTATATTCCGACCAGACTTGTTTAGTGTCCAATGAACGTTGCTTATTTCACACAAAAAAGCGGCTGAGGATTCCCGCCTGTACCAAGAAAGGTCTGATGGAAAGATGATACTTTCTGACTTTCAGGGTAATTTTCAATAACCGAAAGGTAGTTTTCGCCTTGAGATTGTCGTGCGTATTTTAGTGACTTCCTGTAGCTACACACTACAGAGCGGACTTTCGATTTAAATCAGTTGTCCCAGCGATCTAGAAGACCCCTTCAAATTACCTCACGACTTATCATTAATCTAGCTTCCCCAAAAATTATAAAGCCGGAGTATTAACTTAGGGCTTGTGATTGATTCCCTTTTCTTAAAATACCGGCCTTCCAGATAAAAAGAAGAATAGTATGAGTGATCTCAATGATATCATAACAGCACTAACAGAATTTCGTGACGAACGGGATTGGGATCAGTTCCATAATCCCAAGGATCTAGCTATTGCAATTAATGTGGAAGCGGCTGAATTGCTGGAGCTGTTTCTTTGGAAATCCCCCGCAGAAGCAGATAAAGAAAAAGTGAAAGGTGAACTAGCGGACATCTTAAGCTTCGCTTTTCTTCTTGCAAATAAGTACGAACTTGACATCAAGCAGATAATTCTTGATAAGATCGAACATAATAAAGCTAAATATCCTGTCGAGAAATCAAAAGGGACAGCTAAGAAATATACCGAGCTATGAACCTGAATAACTCATTTGAGATACGGAGTTATGATTTCAACCCGAAGTTGTTTAACGAATTTCAAAATGTACACTCGGCGAAAGACCTATGGCCAATAGTTTACCTTCTCAGTGATGATAGTACTCGCGAGGCTTACGTAGGTGAGACAACAGACGCATACGCCCGTATGTCTGCCCATTTGAAAAGCAACGAAAAAGTACGGCTGACAACCGTGCACCTGATCACCAGTGAAAAGTTCAATAAGTCTGCAACGCTGGACATAGAGTCTAACCTGATAAAATATATTTCCGGTGATGGGCAGTACCGCCTGCAAAACGGCAATATAGGCTTGGCGAATCACAATTATTTTCAGAAGAAGGAATTATACTGGGGGATATTCAAACAGATCTGGAACAAGCTTCGAGAGCAGGGCATCTCAAAGCACTCACTGGAGTACATCGAAAATTCAGACTTGTTCAAGTACTCGCCCTACAAGAGCTTATCAACAGAGCAAAAGAATGGCTTAAAAGATATCCTCTCGAGCTTACTGTATGGCGACCACAGAACGGTAGTTGTGGAAGGCGGTGCAGGCACAGGCAAGACGATAATGGCTGTGTTTCTCTTCAAGCTGCTAAACACAGATAATGAAGATTTTAACTTCAAAGAGTTTGGCGACGATGAAGCTGAATTCGTGGAGTTAGTGACACGATTAAAAGAAAAATATCCTGCTCCACGGATGGCATTGGTAGTACCTATGTCGTCGTTCAGAAAAACATTAAAGAAGGTATTTAAGAACGTTAAGGGTTTAAATGCCCACATGGTAAAAGGCCCCTCGGAGATAATACAGGAAACGTATGACATCATCGTAGTAGACGAGTCCCACAGGTTAAGACGACGCGTGAATCTCGGCACCTACTTTGGCGTCTTCGACAAGACATGTGCGAAGCTTGGTCTGGACAAGGAAAACTGTAGCGAGCTTGACTGGGTTTTAAAACAATCCAGAACTGCACTTTTATTCTATGACGATAATCAATCGATCAAGCCCTCAGACGTCAGGAAAGAAGATTTTGACAAGCTAAAGGCATCAGCGCGGACAAAGGTGGATAGACTCGTCTCACAGTTTAGGGTGAAAGGTGGCAACGACTATATTCAGTATGTCCATAAGCTACTGGGCTGTTCCTTTGATTCCCAGGACAAACAGTTCAACTCCAAGGATTATGAACTGGTTCTTTTTGATTCTATTGCTGAGATGGTCACCCAGATTAAACATCGAAACGACGAAAGCGGCTTAGCAAGGCTGGTAGCAGGGTATTCATGGGAATGGGTTTCAAAAGGTGGTGCGAGTTTCGACATCAAAATAGAGAATACAGAACTGAAGTGGAACAGTGTCTCGGACGATTGGGTCAATTCACCCTCAGCAGCAGAGGAAGTGGGATGTATTCATACGACCCAGGGGTATGACCTGAACTATGCCGGTGTTATTTTCGGAAATGAAATTAGCTATGACAAGGACACGAAAAAGATAATAATAATCAAGGAAAACTACTTCGATAAAAATGGAAAGCAGTCAATCACCGATCCAGCTGAACTAAAGGACTTTATTATAAACATCTACAAGACCATAATGCTGAGGGGAATTAAAGGCACCTATGTATATGCCTGTGATAGAAACCTGCGCGAGTATTTGGCTGAATGGCTGCCAAAGCATAAAGTGCAAAAAGTCGTCGAGTACGTTCCTGCGGAAGAGGTCAGACCTTTTGAGAATGCAATTCCAGTGTATGATTTGAAAGCGGCTGCAGGCGGATTCAGCGAACTGCAGAATGTATCGGATTATCAATGGGTGGCAGTACCCGCACGATATAAACCAGGTAAAGACCTCTTCGCCTGCATGGTTGTGGGAGAATCTATGAACCAGATAATTCCCAACGGTTCTCTTTGTCTTTTTAGAAGATATTCTGCCGGTTCGAGAAACGGCAAGATCGTTTTAGTGGAGCATACGAGTATCCAGGACTCCGATTTCGGGTCCGGCTACACCGTAAAGGAATATCACAGCAGGAAGAACATCACTGAGGAGGGGTGGAGTCATGAATCTATTACGTTGCGTCCATTATCAAGCGATCCTACTTACGCTGATATAGAACTGGCAGGCGATGAAGTAACGAGTCTAAAGGTGATCGGGATATTCGAGTGTGTGCTTTAGAAGATGGCCAGGAACTTGAAAAGTGAGTTTAACACATTATGTACTGTCCATTCGATGCTCTAATACGAGTACGAACTCCTCATCAACGGCTGCCATAGGCTATTATTCATCTTTATTGGACGAATTGCCTGTACCAATTCAAAGAGGTACCTATTTTCATCCTCCCCACTCAGGGCTATTTGCTCCCGCATTGCTTCATCCAAGTAAGGATAGACATGAACGGTAAGTCGATATAGCCTGATTTTCCATTTATCGTCCTCCTTTACAAATTCCAGAGGTAAGTTCAACTTCTTCACGCTGTCCACAGTTGCCAAAGCCTTCGCCTCTTTTCCTTTTACCACAATATTGCTAATGACGTTATGGCTCATCCCGCGTTCTGGTTGATCATTGGTCGCAATTGCAATTTGTAGGAGGTCAGCGCCAGACAGATGCATGATGGAGTCACGAGGCAGGGTAGCACGTACCAAAAGAACTATCGCCTGCTCGATCAGGTACAGGTCATTTTTCAGACTTGCACTATCCGCGAATCGGATCTTGTGTGCTAATTGTTCATAGTAGTTTATGGATTCCTGGTCGGACAGCTCTGCGATGTATTTATGATCGTCTGCAACCAATGCGATTACATACTCGTTCCAAACATTTTCTATTTCCTTCTTCTCATCCCTGTCGCTGCAGGAACAGGTCAGCATAAGAAAGCCGATGACTACAGGAAATATACTACTACGAAAAATCATATTTATGAAACCAGCGCTGGTCATTTTCTAATCTTCCACAAAATAATCATTATCCACTTGCTTCAGCTCGTAGGTCTTGTACACAGACACACCAATGTTATGATCCAGCATCAGGTTGACCAGCCTTTCACCATCGATTAAAACAATCTTGGTGTCGTTGCGGGGCATGTAACGCCTGGCATCCTCAGTGAACTTACCTGTGGTGATGAACACGCCTTTCTTGGCTCCCTTACCGGCAAGCGCACCCATGAACTTCTGAATCTCAGGTCTGCCCACGCTGCCTTCCCATTTCTTTGCCTGAATGTAAATCACGTCCAGTCCCAGCTTGTCTTCATTGATGATCCCATCGATGCCTTCGTCGCCTGTTCTTCCAAACACCTGCCCGGCATCTTTCCTGGAACCGCCATAGCCCATGCTCACCAGTAGATCCACTACAAGCTTCTCAATGAACGGCCAGAATGCTGCCTTGACATATTAAGCAGTTCTGCCGTTTCAGCGCGTTTGATGACTTCGTAAGCATTCTCCAGCCTTTCCGGGGGGGGCAGATCTTCTGTATCATTTCCTTCGTGTACTTGGCATATCTCCCAAAAACTGTTTTAGCAATCTTGTCCTGCTCATTAGGGGGTTAAGACACGATCAGGTTCTACCGGCTTGCCCTTGTAAGCTTGAGACTGGATTTTGTCCCACACAAATAATCTCCAAAGGACTACCTCTTCGTGTGAAAACTTATATACTGTAAAGTCTTCGGTGAGCCGGTCTATAATTGCATATATTCTAGCAGTTTTTATTTCAGCAGGGTCAATGACAATTATAGGTAAGGTGAATATTGGTGCATCACATGTAAAAACAACAAGTTTACACTCTCTACGAAGAGTCATTAGGAGTGTCTGCGATATAGAATGGACATCTGCGTCCGATAAAGTTGGTCCAGAGAATAAATCAAAGTTGGCGTCAACCTCTATACCGAGCTTATTTCGTAGTAAGTTCAAAAATCCCTTTTTGTCCCCTATCGACCTTAAGTGTTTAATTAAAAGCTTGTTTAATCCCTTCCAAAAAAGTTGTCCTGAAGACTCGACAGGGAAATTAAATCTATAATCTTTAATACCTACATTAGGGTCTTCCAGCGACTGAATAAAGTCTTTAAAGAATAACTTTCTCAGAGAATACGTATCGCTTTCCATTTCTGCTTCCACTTCTAGGGGGCGACCTGTAATCACCGATATGTATTTGCCGTTTCTAAAATCTTTTGAAAGTTGATCAAGAAGGTCAGCATTCGTTCCTGCCTTCGGGTTTAGCGGTCTTTTAATCTTAAAAGCATCTATTATTTCGTCGCCCAATCTCTCTGTAAGGTCAATGTCGTCAGTCTTACGTTGGATTGCAAGTTTGAGCGCTCTCTCAAAATCAGGAGTTATGTTTCTGATTACCTTGGGAGATAAGAGCTGTGAAACATATGCTTTCAGCCTATTTTGCATACGTGCATAATTCTCTATATTACTCCTGTCTACATAGTAGACAGTGCCAGGTTGTTGAATAATCTGGTTGACCAAATCTTGCTGGTTTTTAAAGAGCGGCTGCCCGTTTACGGTGTTCTCAAACAGCAACCAGTGTGTGTTCTGCATTTGTTATTTACTTGTTAATGACAATTTTAATTAAAAGACCATTCTTTTAATTAAAATAATTTTACCCTGCAGTTGTTTAATTAAACGTAGTTGACATAGTTACGGCTCAAAGCTAACAATTTAAGTTCGACTGTTAATAACTTGGCTAAATCGGAAATGTGTATTCACCACTCGTTATGTTAGGAGCTGCGCTACTGATAATAATTATGAACTAACAAAAAATGAACGTATGGCAAACTGTCACAAACTATTCAATGATTTCTGTAAGACAATAACGCCTTCCTTACAGGAAATGCAGAAAATGAAAAATTCCCGACAAGCTCTGGAGACGAAAATTACTGAAAAACTTAAGGAAAAGCTGGAAATGACACCCAGTTTCTTCACTCAAGGTTCTGGCGCGAAGCACTTAAGAACAATAATAATAAAAGAAGACCGAACCTACGATGCTGATCGCGGGGTTTACCTGCCTAAGAAGCCATCTGTCACTGCACAGACTGTCCAGTCCTATATATATGATGCAGTGAAGGATCATACCGATGATGGGGCAGAACACCGTAAAAAGTGTATCCGGGTATTTTATAAGGGTGCATACAATATCGATTTTCCCGTATACTATGAGGTTGAAAATGAGAGCTACAGTTATCTGGCGATTAAAGGCGACGGTTGGATCAAGGATGATCCGCAAAAGATGATTGAATGGTTTGATGACTACAGGGACGATGATGGCCAACTTATCAGGATAATAAAATACCTTAAAGCCTGGGCTTCAAAATGCAACCATAAAATGCCCAGCGGTATTGCGCTGGCTGTGTGGGCTGCAAAAAACTTCGTAGCTGACAAAGACAGGGATGATAAATGCTTGTTGAGTGTTCTTAAGGGGATCAAAAGCTCCTGTTTCTGGTCTGTTAGCTGTACATCACCGGTAGAACCGTATGACGACCTAACGTCAAAGCTTAGTGATGATCAAAAAACGAAATTCAAGACAGCCCTTCACGAGTTTATTGCAGATGCTGAACTGGCTTTGAACGAGGAGAATCAATTGAAGGCGTCTAAATACTGGCGTAAATATTTGGGAAGTAGGTTTCCTGAGGGGCTGGACGAAAACGTTGATAAACGCATGAATGCACTAATGGCCGCTGCTACAACTGTTTTGTCAAGCACTGCTAAATTAGACAGTTTAGGTACCATTAATACAGTGGAGGGAGTGCAACACAAGAGTCACCGTAATTATGGCGAATAAGAGGTTTATACCAGCGACTTTACCCAATAACGGCAAGCGAATAGCAGTGGAGAAGTATTATCTGGAGAAGCATTATTCGTTTCTGCGGGTGACGCTTAGCAACGGTACACTGGAAGGTATCGGAGGTTACCAGCCGTCAGAGCATTCTCCCATTTATAAGTACCGGATACGATATACGCCCGGCACGCCACCTAAAGTTTTTGTAATAAATCCTAAAATCATATACGATGAAAATGTGCACATGTACAGCGATGGCAGCTTGTGCTTGTATTATCCCAATGACTATAGTTGGACAGCCAGTTCTAACCTATATAACACCATAGTACCTTGGACACATGAATGGTTTGTATTTTATGAATTATATCAATTAACAGGCGAATGGAAACACCCATTTGTCGATCACAAAAGAGTTTAGTTTTATGGAATTTTTACCAAGTATTTTTATTGGCTCCTCTAAGGAAGGCAAAAAAGTTGCAGAACAGGTTCAGCAGTCGCTGGATGGTTTTGCTCAATGTAGGTTATGGATGGACGCATTTGACTTCGGCGTGAGTAACTACGACAATCTCATCAAACAAGTGGCATTCTATGACTACGCGATACTGATCGCTACATCCGATGATATGTTAAAGTCAAGGAAGCAGGAATTTAAAAGCGTAAGAGACAATGTACTATTTGAGTTTGGAATGTTCGCGGGCGGTCTCGGGAAAAGCAGGGTGTTTTACATTGTTGAAGATGGCACAAAAATACCCAGTGACCTCATCGGTATCACCCTTCCTTTTTTGCCCAAAAGGTCATCTTCAAAATATGAGGTGGCAGTAAACGAGGTCATAGAGAAAATTAAAGAGTACATCGTAAGCAAGGAAAACACTTTCGACCTTGGGTTTTTGCCATCAACCACTTTAGCATACGGATACTTCGTGAATTTTGTAGAGCGCACTGTAGAGCGGCTTCTGGAGGATAAAGCAGACGGTAAGATATTTACATTGCTGGATGGAAGTACTTTTCATATTAAAGGTCTGAAGTTCTCTATTCTGATTCCCAGTGATCTCAGTGATGACATGTTCAAAAAGGTTTCCGCAAAAAGATTAAAAGACGGCTGGCAAAAACTGAAGGTGGATCCTAAGCATGTACGTGATTATGATTTTTCCGTTGATGTATCTAAAGCAACCGAAGGCGAATTACACCTGGTAGACATACCGTTTACTCTCAACGCCTTGAATCTAGCTATTGAGCTGTATTCGTCAAAAGAACATCTAGGGAAAACTACCAGGGAGCACTTGCTGGAATATAGAGAAATTAGGAATTTTAAACGAACCTTGGAATATATGGTGGAAAGGAGCGCGCTGGCTCGTGACATAGTAACGATAGAGATTGTTGATATATAAAAAAGATATTTGCGAGGAACGGCTACTGAACCGTTCCTAGGACTAGATCCTACTTCCTATAATCTACCTCACTTTTCTCATCATCTGTTGATTGGTTATCTGACAGGCGAACCCAGTCAGTAGTCGTGAACCAACTCAGAAATTGAAGGTGAAAGGTCATGTGGTGTATAGTCATATAGAGTAGCAACACTATTTAGGCATACCATAGTGTATTTCATAGATAAAGTGCAGAAAGTGACAGTAAGAAAGAAACCGCAGGCTGGTGGGGCAAGGTGTTCGGAAATTGATATTTTGCTCCCTGGCTCCTCCTAATCTTTCTTCCCCTCCACAATCCGGCTCAGCATCTCCACCTTTTCTCTTTCTGACTGCAGCAATCGTTCATAAAGACTTTTCACTTCATCGAGAGCTTGCAGCCACTTTTCAACAGGATTGACATTAAATGTACCGGATGAGTTAATAAAGGCTGCTTCATGGAAAGTGTTTGAAATTATATTGAGTGCCTTCTCCTCATCGAAGTTCTCAATCGCCTCCCTCGGCACTTTCAACGCTCTGGCCACCTGCTCCAGCAGTCCGGGCTCAATGCTTTCCTTCTGCTCCAGCATGGAGATCTTCTTCTGGCTCCAGTCCTCACCAAGCTCCATCGCCAGCGCCTCCTGCTTGATGCCCAGCATCTCGCGAAACCTTTTGATATTCCTGCCCTGATGTATTTGCTTATCCATAACAACAGCCTTATGAACACAATGTTACAAAAATCGTAAGTCAAAGACCAGTGCACCGGATAAAATATTCCCTCGTCTCTCTGAAATATCTACCCCGGGAATTGGGTATGCTCCGGAGGCTTTTTTGCTTTACGGGTAAAAGCTGATTGGTCATGAGCCTTTTCCTGCAACACAGAGAGTTCTTCAGTAAGCCTGTGAGGCTTCGTCCCGGGGATGATCCCTATTTTATACTGGCGGACTTCTTCCACTCAAAAACAAACCTTTGTGAACTAAAACACCATCTTCATGAACTGCTGGAAACAGCATTGGTCACAGACGCCTACCATTATGAGGAGCCGGGGCGAAGAGATTTCATCTGGTCCTATATGCATCAGCTGGAAGAGTGCCTGGAGGCTGCCTGGATAGTGAGCAATGAGTACAGGGCAAGGCAAAACAATGGCGCTGCGGCAAGACGGATACCTGGGCAGTCTGGAGAGGATCAGGTGGCAGAGCTGATATCCTACCTGGTCAGGATGATTGCGCCTGAGCGGATCTTCAGGCTGGCGCACCAGTCAGGCGACGGGGAGGGTAGGGTAGTGCACCTCCTGATTGTGATGCCTGTCACCAACCTGAAGAAGTTTGACACGCTGGAAACGATCATTGAGCTCTGTAAATACAAGGACGCTACGATCTACACCAGCATCTACCATAGTGCGGAGTGGCAAAGCTATGCGGAACGTGGCTTCCTGTTCTACTCTGGATTGTGCAAGCCGGAGTTTGTGGTTTATGAATCTGCAGATGCACCGCCACTGCCTGAACCAGATGAAAAGGCCGTGCAATCAGCTATTGAGGAGGCGAAACAAGTCTTTCATAAAGGACAGCGAAGGGCAGCGCAGTTTGGCAGGCAGGCGCTGGAGCTTGCGGTGGCGGAGCAGCGTTCACTGGCGCTGTTTATGTTTCAGCAGTCTATAGAGCTCAGTCTGCGCTCGTTCATACTGGCGATTACAGGTCGTGAGTGCCGCACCCATTCTGTGGCGGTGTTGAACAAGCACCTCTCGCGCTATGCTCCGGAGCTATGTGGTTTCTTTCCCGGGGGTAATGATCTGGAGGATTCCCTGTTGCGGCTGTTAGAAAGGGCCTATACAGACGCCAGATACGATCCTCAGTTTGAAGTTCCGGTTCAATATCTCGAGCTGATAAGCAACCGTGTGCCACTGCTGCTGGGAGCTGTGCTGGAGACGTTTGAGGGGGTGGTGGGGAGAGTGGGAGGAGAGTGATCTAACGTCTTGCCCAGAGATATAGGAACCGCAGAACAAAATGCGCTGTAGGTGGGTCAACATGCCGGAATGACAGTAGTCGGGTATTCTCCGAATAAAAATAGGTGGGTCACCTGCCGGATTTCTCCTTTACAAATTCCTGAGGTAAATTCATCTTCTTCACACTGTCGATAGGTACCAAAGTTTTCGCCTCTATTCATTTTACACAAAATTGCTAATCACGTAGCGGAGATATTGGTACCGAGCAGTTGATGTTGAAATAGCGTAGCCAACGGATATTATTACGCACGTTAGCTGCGTAACAATACCGCTTTTTTTAAATTGATGCGTTTTCTACATTTATACTGTAAGGAGGTAGTCAGGCAATAGGAGTTGAAATTTGCGAAGAACACCGGTTAGCCGGAGCATATATAGGACAGGCGACTGATAATTGTGGTGCTGGTAATTGTGCGAAACACCTGCTTGTTTAAAGACACCTCCAGGCAAATTTGAAAATGGAACACTATGTCCAGACTTCTCTTAGTTTTCATTGCCCTTGCTTTTTGCGAAACATTGCACGCGCAGCAGTTAAAGCTTACGTATACCCGATACGTCGGTGGTAATGATGACGATGGAGCTATGGATGCTATTTTCAACCCGATAGACAAGAGTATAGTATTTGTTGGTATCACTGGCGATAGCTGCGGTACTGGAGATATTCCTCCATGTCCACCGGTATATGGTCAGGGGGATTTGGTTTTCGGAAAGATCGACAGTAACAGAAACGTAGTCTGGATGAAGCAATTCGGCGGTACTCATTACGAAGTAGGCAAGTCAGTCAAGATGACGCGTGATTCCGGCTATATCGTTCTGGCTAATGCAAGTTCTGTAAATGGTGATGTTGTGGGTCTGCATGGAAGTTCCGATGCCTGGCTATTGAAATTTGACAAAGCAGGGAGTTTACAGTGGAAAAACTGTTATGGCAGCGGATTTCAGGAAGTCGCATTCAATTGTATTCAGACTGGCGATGGTGGATACCTTCTAATTACCACTAGTAATGGAAGTGGTGGTGACGTGCCCTTTCAGTATATTAATTCTCAGTTTACCACGGATTGGCTCCTATTGAAGACTGACAGCCTGGGCAACAAACAATGGTCTAAAACACTGGGAGGTACAGGTGGAGAGGGTGCGGCATCAGTGCTTCAGGTCGGTAACAGATACTATGTAGCTGGTTCTTCAACTTCTGACGACCATTACTGTACGGATGACTCATGGCATCCCGGAGTAAATACCGGCGAAGACTTCTTCCTGATCTGCCTTGATAGTAACGGTGACTATCTCTGGAACAGAAGCTTTGGTGGTAGTCTTCCTGATCAGTTTGACGAAGCCCTATTTGATGAAAGAGACAGCTCAATAGTAATGGTAGGTCATACATATTCAAGAAACTTCATGGTGCCGACTTCGCCAGGTCCCCGGCAGGATGTTCTGGTGGTTAAGGCAAATCTTTCCGGAAGCCTGGTTTGGTGCAAAGTGTACGGTGATAGCAGTACTAATGAATGGAGGACCTATATACGAAGATCACCAATAGCGAACGGGTACCTTGTAACAACGCGTGTAGATAATGTGCCTGCATTGCTGCCATACTATGGTGGAGGATCAGACGTCCGGTTGTTCATGCTTGACAGCACCGGAAATATCATAGCCGAAAAGGTGCTTGGGGGCAGTTTGTTTGAACATGAGAGTATCCCTGTCGCATTAGATAAGGGCTTCGTTGTGCTGGGCTCTACGAATTCTCCACAGTTTGGTGAAGGTATTACTTCACCAGCACATAGCGCGAATTACGAAACACCAGTATCCTATCTTGAATTCTGGGGGCTTGGTATGGAAACTGAGGTATCCGATGGGCGAACACCTCGTGTGTTTCCAAACCCTGCAAGTAATCGAGTTACTGTACAATTTGATGGAAGTCCAGCTACCGGCGTACTTCGGTTCCTGACAACCACAGGACAAATTGTACATCAAAGAGGTATATCCGCTGAGACAAGGGTGTTAGTGGACACTGAAAGCTGGGCAAGAGGATGGTACCTGGTGCATTGGACGGAGCGTAGTGGAGCCGTTGGTACCGAGCAGTTGATATTGAAATAGCGTAACCAACTTGCGTAAAATTACGCACATAAATTACGTAATAATACCCTTTTTGAATAGATATGTTTTCTACATTTATCCTGTAGCTGATCATAAATATTATTGAAATTCCAGAAGAACACAGGGTAGGGACTAAAAGGTCGTTCGATTAGATAGATC
>JAFAAT010000279.1 GCA_023426425.1 Bacteroidota bacterium
ATTACTGATTACTGATTACTGATTACTGATTACTGCCCCCTGCCTACTACTCCCCACTCTTCGCCAACGCCCCCTTCAACTGATCAATCACCTTCACCTCCGTCGCATCCACTCCATGCAAATCCGCCAGATACACACTCACCCAATCAGTCAGATGCACCAGATAAAACACCTTCTCAAAAAAGCTCTTACCCTTCGACCAAACCTCCGTCACCCCCGAATACTTCTTGATCACCTGCTTATTAATCTCCATCCGCATCTGCGTCCGCTCATAATCATCCTCATTCCTCAACATCACCACATGCCTGCTCGCATCCTTATCTCTCCATCCCACCAGCTCATTATGGTTCATCTCTGGTATCACATGATGCCAGCATAGCATCTTGCCATTCTCATTGATCTGCTGCCTGAAGCGCACAGCCACTCCCTCAAACTCCGCAGCCGCATAAATGATCGGCGTCTTACCCGTTAGCTTCTTCGACAGACTCCTGGCCTGCTTCAATATATCCTTCTCCTCCGTTTTCAAAAGCTTAATCGATGCATTCAGGCCTTTCTCAAACTCATTCTTTATATACCCAAAATGCTGCAACACATAAAGCACCTGGATCATCGAATACCCCAGACACGAACGCGGCGGCATGCCCGCAGGCAACAGGATACAATCAAAGTTCTTCTTCTTCGCAATCTCCGCTATCTTCCCACCCGAAGTAATACACACTATCGTCGCCTTCGCCTTCATCGCCTGCTTCATAGCCGAGAGGGTTTCCTCAGTATTTCCACTATAGGAAGAAACAATAACCAGCGTATTCTGATTCACAAACGAAGGCAGAAAATAATCTTTGTTCACCAGGAATGGTATCGACATCTTATCCGCCACATAGTTCTGCACAATCGATCCTCCAATACCACTTCCCCCAAGCCCTGTAAGCACTACCTGATTAAACTCTTTCTTTGGTGTCTGGAAACGATAACTTTGTCCGATAATGATAGATTCCTTTAACTGTGTCGGGAAAGCCTGTACAAGTTGTTTCATTCTATAAATCTGGTTTTCTATGTCCAAACATAACGAAACGGGAGTAAATGGTGAGCAGGAAGCAGCAAAGTTTTTAGAAGGCAAAGGATATACCATCCTGCATCGCAACTGGTCTTTTAAACAGATGGAAGTGGATCTGATAGCACAAAAAGGTGATTATCTAGTGTTTGTAGAGGTAAAAACCAGAGACTCTCACAGGTTTGGCTACCCCGAGGAGTTTGTCACAAAGCAAAAACAAAAATTCCTGAAATTGACTGCTGAAGAATTTATCACCCTCCACCCAACAGACTTGAAAGTACAGTTCGACGTAGTAAGTATCATTATGGACAATAAAACCGTCAAAGAATTAGTTCATTTCGAAGACGCCTTCTACTAGCCCATGAAAGAAGAGTTAACTAGCATAATAATCAGTGAAATTCACGAACTGGCCCCAGACGTCAAATCTTTCACCCTCCTTCCCGACGAACCTCTCTCCTACAAGCCCGGACAGTTCCTCACCTTCTTATTCCGTGACGAACACGGCGAAGAGCGTCGCTCCTACTCTCTCACCAGCAGTCCCGCTCTCAACGAGCCACTTAGCATTTGCATCAAGCGAGTCGACAACGGCAGGTTCTCCCGCCCTCTCATAGACAAAGCCTCGCCCGGAGACACCCTCCTCGCCACCCGGGCCACTGGTCAGTTCACCCTCCCGGAAGATCTTCACAATTATAGGCAGTTCTTCTTCCTGGCAGCAGGCATCGGCATTACGCCCATCTACTCACTCATAAAAACACTGCTTCACGACCATCCCGATAAAGAGGTCATCCTCATCTACAGCAACTCCAACCAGGAAAAAGCCGTGTTTTACCAGGAGCTTCTCGACCTCCATAAACAATACCCGCAGCAGTTCAGGCTCGAGTTTCTCTTCAGCTCCTCCCCCGACCTCACCAAAGCCCGCCTCAGCAAATGGCTGCTCCCTCAATTGCTCAATATCTACGCCTCAGAAAACAAAAGCGAACAGCTCTTCTACACCTGCGGACCTTTCGCCTATATGCGCATGGTCATCATCGGCCTTGAAGAAGCAGGCTATCACCGCTCCCAAATCCGCCGTGAGCTCTTCGACACCAGCCGACCTACTCCGCGTCTCCAACCACCGGATAAAGAAACTCATCTGGTCACCTTCAACTGGGAAGGTAACCAACATACGTTCCCTGTCACCTACCCCCAGACAATCCTCCAGGCAGCCCGTGCCCATGGCCTCCCCATTCCCTTCAGCTGCGAAACAGGTCGCTGTGGCAGCTGCACCATGCATTGCACCGAAGGAAAAGTCTGGATGTCCTACAACGAAGTCCTTACCGACAACGACCTCGCCCAGGGCAAAATCCTCACCTGCGTCGGCCACCCCATCTTCGGAAATGTAAAAATTGAATAACTACCACAGAATCACTTACACCGGAAACCAAAAAACGAAGACACGAAAAAACAATTCAACAAAACCAACTACACAAATCAACAACTAAACAACCCTTCAAAAAAACAAAAACACGAAAAAACAATTCAACAACAACTTCACAAATCAACAACTAAACAACCCATCAAAAACATGAAAAATCAATTCAACAACCAACTACACAAATAAACGAATCAACAAATCAACAACTAAACACCCCCCTACCATCTCACCGCATACTGCACATAAAAATTGAAATCGAACACGGTATTCTTCTCCCCCTTCCCATACCCTGAAATATACGCTGGCGGCAATTCCTTAAACGGCCCCTGGTTAATCAGAAACTTCCCGCGTACATTATACCCCGCAAATACACCCTTCAACAGCTCCACCCTCAGGCCTGCCGTCAACTCCGCCCAATGCGCCGTCAGACTCTGCGAAGGAATCGTCCCCGTAGTCGCACCCCAGACATTATCCTCCGTCATGTAGGTCGCCTCATCTCTGCTGATAAACCCTATCCCGTACCTGATGCCCACAAACAGCATATCCCAGTCACTCGGAAACATCCGCTGCAGCATACTCCTGTCCACTCCCACCTTCAAAAATGTATTCCTGCTCGTGTACTTTAGGTCCGGATAGTTTATATCCGACCCTCCAAAGCCGGCTTCCACAACCGCATACACTTCCTTCTTCATGCTATAATCTGCACTAAACTCATAGCTATACCTGTTGTCCACAAGCATGTTCATCACTACCCTGCTCAGGTCAATTCCAATACGTAATTGACGCTGCTCTGGCTTCACCAATGAAATAGAATTCACATCGGTCGTGTCCTGACCGCTGCTTTGAATCGCAAAAAGCAAGAGTATAATACTAGAAAAATATCTGAACATGTTCCGGCGCAGTAGCATTTTCGTTTACATCTGTATTGTTAAGCCTCACCGAATCCACCTGGTGCCTGGTACTCCTCACTTCCCTCAGCGAAAAATGATAGGTAAACCCACAGGCATTGGAAAGAAATAGCAACTTCCTGTTATAATGGAAAGTAAGCGTATCAAATGCCAACACCGCGGAATCCGGCTGTATCGCCCACCTGCAACTGTCCGCCAGTGGCGACAACAACAGCCCGAAATGTGCTGACCGGTCCGGAAACTTTATCGCAAATTGCGAGTCTATAGCAATCCAAACAGGACTAGCCAACAAGGTATCCACCGAGGTCGAATCATTCACTGCCTGCTTCGCCACCACCCTCATAGAAACAGTCTTCGGCTCCAGACAGGGGTCTCTCTGCTGCTCGCACGCAATCAGTAAGACCATTGCACAGATCACCAGCCCTAAGATGCTCGTTCTATTCATTTAATGTTGCCAGTATTTTATCTATTTCCTCAATCACCGTGTCCAGCTCTGTACGCATTTTATCTTTCTGCTCCAGCGACACCGCACTACGTGCCTGCCTGGCTGATACTAAATGATCTTCCAATGTCTCCAGCTTCTTATTCAGCCCTTCAATGCTCTCCCGCTGTGCCGCAACTGTTTCCTTCAGACGTTGGTTCTCCGCCTGCAAAGCTGCATACTTCTTCAGAAGCAACTCTAACCTGTTGTGAAGTAGCTGAAGTTCCTGCATATTATTCCCTTATTTGGGCCTGTAGTTTCGACTTATACGTGTCCACCAGTTGCTTCATCAGCTGCTCAGTCTCCGCATCTGTAAGTGTCCTGTCCTGTAATTGAAAGGTATAGTTCAGCGCAAATGACTTCTTGTTCGGACCCAGTTTCTCACTCTCAAACACATCAAACAGCGACACATTCTTCAAAGCCTCCAGT
The DNA here is from genome assembly GCA_023426425.1 of Bacteroidota bacterium. Classification (GTDB taxonomy): domain Bacteria; phylum Bacteroidota; class Bacteroidia; order Chitinophagales; family Chitinophagaceae; genus JAFIGV01. Next base: position 4,284 of record JAFAAT010000279.1, read on the forward strand.
TTCAGCTGGTCGGTTGCTTGCTGCACTTCCTGGTAACTCACTTGCTTATCCAGCACTATCGCCAGGTCTCTGGTCACCGAAGGAAACCTGGGCACTTCCTGGTACCGGATCTTTGTAGCAGCCATCGCTTCCAGCCATACCGGCCAATACACCACAGCAAAATACACGTCCTGCTTAATATCAAACACACCCAGGGTCTTCCTGTCAACTGCACGGGCTTCCACCAGCATACGGTTCTTATACTTCCATACTACCTTCCCC
>JAFAAT010000285.1 GCA_023426425.1 Bacteroidota bacterium
ACTATTACACTACTGATACACCGCTTTTACTCCACTGTCTCAGCTTGTGTGGTGGTGAAAAAGCTCATAAAGGAAAGGCCGGTCAGCACTAGAGACGCTGGCTGAACGAATGCCTACATTCCGCATAAATTCTATCTTAGCAGAATTGAACTATCAAAATGCCACTAGAACTTCCACTTACTGTTGATGTAATTGAGGCGATGGAGAACTACATTGCCGCCATCAGACCACCAGAGGAGATCAGGGATAAGGTGGATATTGCATACAAAATCGACAACCAGAGTATCATAATCTACGAGATCAGACCAGTGTGGCACAAACCCGGCAAGAAGGTCGAGAGTGGTGTAGCCAAGGCCACCTACGTAAAATCCTCCGGGAAATGGAAGCTATATTGGAAGCGCGCAAGCGGCAAATGGGATCGCTATGACCCGGATCTTGAAGTGGATGACATCAAAAAAGTTATCGAAATAATTATGGAAGATCGCCATCATTGCTTCTGGGGCTAGCAGAGATCAACCTCAATTACCACAAGCTCACATGTCTCGAGTGCATCCAGGCTCAGTTCATTGTTCCTTTCTAGCTGCAGCAGGTCGCCTGTTGTGGCTGCGGTACCATTGCCAAAGGTGGCGATTCCTGAGGCCAGGTAGATGAAGTAGTAATCAGAATGGGCACTGAAGGACGCACTGGTGTTTTGCTGCAAATGGTGGTGAGTCAATGACCCCTCAGCACCTGCCTTGAGCATCAGGTTGAAGTCTGTGACTCTCCCCTTGCTGCGGGTACTCCATTCACCGGAGAAGACATCCTGATCGAAGGGTTTCAGGTGTTTAGTGTACCGGCCTTCGTGAACCAGTTCCAACTCTCCCTTTAGTATCATAAGGTGCCGTGTAATGCCTTCGAAAAATGTAAAGTTGGATTCCTCCGCTTCTACCGTAGCGGTACTGATCCTGAAGAGGAAATTGCGTGCAGCGAAACTACCATCAGCAGGATGAATGAACAATTCTGTGCTGGTGCCACTGGCCCAGTTGATAGTTTGTCTTCCTTTAGCGGTGAAGTGAGTGATGCTCATCTTTAATCATTAGTATCAAACAAAATTACCCTTCTCTGTGACAGGAACACTAGCCCATTTTCATCAGCAAAACTTTCCCAGGAAATCGTAACACTGACAACAACCGATGTTATTAGTAAAAACAGTTTACGTCATAAACCCAACCTAAAATACTTATACAGAGTCTTACCAACCACACAAAAAAACCAAAAACAAGATGATGAAATTTTTACTCGGCGCTATAGCCTGCGCCAGTTCAGTAACTGCTATGGCCCAGCCCCTGACTACTGCCCCCAGCGTACGCCTCTGGGAACACCACAGTTCAGCTATCAATGACGACAAGGTATTCGGTGCCGGTGCCAATGGAAGTATGTCAGGATACGATTTCATGAACCACACTTACTTCGACAGTTTTGACTCCACGACTTTTGATGAACATCCACCAGCAGTACAGGCCAATATAGACATGGTGGAGCATAATGGGAAGTTTGGCAATGCCGGTGATTTTGGATTTACCTCCGGCACCAGCAGCATCTGGGGTGGAGATATCAAGGGCAATAACCTCACGAAGTATTTCCTGGCACCAGCTGGTTTCAACTACGACACCATTACCAACGTAGTCACCATCAGGAATGCATACGACAGCACAATGGCCACAACAGCCGTTGCTACTGCAGTTGCAGGTGATGTGTACCTGGTAAGAGTCAGGAATACGAACATGTACCTGGCCATGAAAATTACAGACGCGAAAAATCTTCCTGCCAATCACGCACCAGGGGACACGGCAAACGTCTATTTCGATTTTGTCTACAAGTATGGGACCTACCAGGCGCCAAACAATGTGGGCACTGTAGGTATCACCGCGCCTGATGTGAATATCTATCCTGTTCCCAACAATGGTGCATTTACCATTAGCGGTAAGATGAACTGCAACTGTAATTCTGCTTCCATTGCTGTGCTGGATCTATCCGGAAAAGTTGTGCATAAAACACAGGCAGCCGTCAAAGCAAATCTAATAAAGGAGGAAATAGACCTGCCTGCCACACTTCCTTCAGGCATTTATCAGGTTAAGGTTACAACGGAAAAAGAAGTTGAAGTAGTTCGCTTCGTAAAGCAGTAACTTTCTTCTAAAAAATGAGTGCTCCGGCTAGAAAACTGGCCGGAGCACTTTTACTATTATTAAACCGGTATCAACTAAACAACAACAACTACACAATTACACAACTCAACACCTAAACAACCTATCTCAGCAACACCTCACTTCCTCAGGATTTTCTCCATGGCCTTCCCCTTTGCCAGTTCATCAATTAGCTTGTCGAGATACCGCACTTTCTTCATCACAGGATCTCCGATCTCTTCAACACGATATCCGCAAATAACACCGGTGATCTTAGACACGTTAGGGTTCATTGTTGGTGCCTCTGCAAAGAAATTCTCAAAGTCAGTTTTATTGTCAATCTGCTGTTGCAGTGATTTTTCATCATAGCCCGTGAGCCAGAAAATAATGGTGTCCACATCTTCCTTGGTGCGGCCTTTCTTTTCTGCTTTCTGGATGTACAACGGGTAGACAGAGGCAAAGGTCATACGGTAGACTCTTTCGAGGTTTTTCATGCGGTATGGATTTGTTGTCGAAGTTAGGAATTGTTGAAAGCAGTTGCATTGTGGCTCTGCCGAATTAGCTTCCCGGAAGAATGTGTATGTCGGCTCAGGCTAGCGCGGCTGACAAACTCTCAAACCTGTCCACAGGCATCTCTGTCTTGATGGTGTTCATTACCAAATCAAATACTTCCGGAGAGGCGCTTTGTCTTAATGCGGAAAGCATGCCTAAACCCTCGCTCTGTGGTTGCGCGGGAATAATGTACTTAAGCCAAAGGCAAAGCATGGGAAATGCGAGCTTCTTCATAATTGTTATCCTGTGCTGCACTAATTCATCATCGGTAAAGTGCTGCTGCAACAGGAGCTCAGTGACCTTCTCTTCCTCGTGAATATGTTCCAGGTACAAGCTGTGGAACAATGAGAAGTCCAGGTAGTAGGAATGTATTTCTTCACCCGACTCTTCTCCGCTAAAGGAATCCAGTCTTTTCTCAAGGCCTGACTGAATCTCTTCCAGCCTTTCATGGTCTTCCATGTCATGCTTCGATGCACCCTTTGCCCTTTCTTCCAGATGGCGTAGGGTGTGGGTATTCTCCGTTTCCGCATGATTCTTCAACAGAGTAAACATTTCCTGTCCCAAATGCTTCAGGTTGGTGAGTTCGGTGCGGTCACTAAAATCAGTATGACCGAGCGTTAGAGAAAATCTGCTGAGCACATTTCTCAAACCTTTGTGAGGTGCTGAGAAAGATTTTATTCTTGACATCGTTGATTGTTTATGCAAAAATCATCAAACGCAATCACTGCAGATTGTAAAAAATCGGCGTTTTTTATTTCATGAAATAGGCTTCAGGTGTTTCTCCTGTCATTCCCTTAAATTCTTTGATGAAATGTGCCTGGTCATAGTAAGCTGCATCCAGACCCATACGTGTGAGACTTACGATATCGTTCTCGCTGGCGAGTAGACTGGTAAAGCGCACCAGGGATGCGAACTTCTTCGGAGAAGCACCTACTATTGCCCGAAACCTCTTCTCCAGCCGGCTTTGGCTTATGCACAATTGTCGCGCAAGCAATCCTATTCTGAGGTGTCCGTTATGTTGTCTGATGAGCTGAACCGCTGCTTGAACAATTGTATCCTGAGGCTTGGTTGTAATCAGCGAGACGAGAAATTGTTCAACGATACGCAGACGATCTGAGTCAGTGTTTGCCTCATGGAGTTCCTCAGCCACAACATCCAATTGTGAACTTCTGATCAGGTCATCCAGAGAGAGACTTTGGCGAAATAGCTCGTGCAATGGGCAATCCAGCAAAGCCGCTGCTCCGGTTTCCGTAAAGAACACGAGAACAGAACCAATATTCTCAGAATTGGAAAACAGCTTGTATTGATCAGTCAGGCCCGTAATTCCTGCCGGACTAAGTGGAATTAAGCCCCCTGCTGCCTGTTGACTTAGTCGCCCCGAATACTGAAAACCCATAACGATGCCCGTACCAGGCAGCACTTTATAAGTATCTGCCTGTGCATCTTCATTGATTACAAGATGCTTCACATAGGGCCGCAATTTTTCTGACGGTCTGTATAAACGGCTGGACACAGTACAAGTTACGGCTTTGATATCAGGATCTGATAGGTGGTGAAGTAAAGGAGAAAAAAACGTTACCAGGTTCTGAAGATGACTCATGAAATGGCAACAGATAGTTTACTTCTTCACCACCCTCGCCAATGCTTTCCTTCCATCCTGCAGGTAAACTTCCAGGAAGTAGAGTCCCGGCGCCTGGAGTATCTCCATCTCAACACTAGCAATCC
>JAFAAT010000291.1 GCA_023426425.1 Bacteroidota bacterium
AGCGTCTAGTAAGCGTCTAGTAATCCCGCATAAACGGGCTTTTTCACGAACCTTCATAATTCACATAAAAATCAAAGGCTGTCCCTCAACGGAACAGCCTTTAATAATTTCGGAATTTGCTGATTAAGCTTCTTCAGAGTTTACCAGGTCGTTTACGAACTTAGCCACGGCAGCGATACGCTGATGGTTCAGTGCATAGTGGATGAATTTGCCATCACGCTCAGTGACAACGATGTTTGCGCGGCGCAGGATAGCCAGGTGCTGAGAAGCAACCGACTGCTCAAGGCGCAGCTTCACATAGATATCAGTCACATTCATGCGCTTATTTTCTTCCAGCAGCTTAATGATCTGTTGACGTAGTTTGTGGTTGATGGCCCTTAAAGTCATGGCGGCGCTCTTCACAGCCATGTAATCCAGCTTAATTTGTTCGTTCGAACCTTCGTCTTTTCGAATAACCAGCGTGTTTGCTGACATTGTTGTTTCCATTTACTTTAATTTTTACAGAAGTTAATTGATAAAAACCTTATAAATCCTGGCATGTATAAACACACCTGTATTTGCGTTTGCAAACATACGTAATGGGTAAATATGAAACAATCAAAAAGCTATAAAAACTGTTAACTGACGGTTAAAAAAATCTATAGTTAATCGGCTGTATCTATTTAGAGTATTGATTTAGCGGGGTTTATGTGTATGAACATGTTTTAGGTAAAATGGCTCTGAACTGAATAAATTGACAAAACTATTACAATTGGCATCGTCAAAAGCCTTTTTAGCCCAAAAATCCGAGTCAACGATCTGTATATCAATCACTTCAGCATGTGAAGCAGTGACAATACCTTCTATAGTTTTACTCAATACACCTAAGACCCGGCATTTTTGAGTCTGAATCAGAGAAACCAGCTCCTCCTCTTCTATATGCTTAGGCTGAATTATACATTCTCCCGAGGCAGCATATAAGCATGCGAAATACTCTTTTTCCCTTGCAGGCAAGACGGCCAGTACCGGTTTGTCGCCCTCAGCTACCGCCTGTAAGGCAAGCAAATCGAGCCTGTTATGCATCAGCAGAGGGATTGTCAGTGCGTAACAATACGCTTTTGCAGTTGCAAGTCCGATTCTCAGACCCGTGTAGGACCCTGGACCACCGATTACTGCAACAGCGTTGAGCTTTTCCAGGATTATCCCACAAGACTCGAGACAGTCGTCTACCATACTATTCAAATTGGACGCATGATTTCTTGTGTCGTCGCTGGAGCGTAAGCTAAGCATCTGTCCATCTTCAGAAACTGCAACGATTGCCTTTTCGCCTGAAGTATCTATATGTAGAATCCTATACATTATTGGCCGCAAATGTACATTACCCTTAGATTTGTCTGATGGAAAAGAAGATCATTCGCACAGACAGTGCACCAGCGCCCATAGGGCCATACAACCAGGCCGTAATGATAGGTGATATGCTATTCATCTCAGGACAGATTGCGTTGGATCCTAAAGATGGAACGCTCTACCAGGGTGACATCAAGATAGAAACAGAAAAAGTAATGCAGAACCTGAAGGGCATCCTGGAAGCCGCTGGAATGGATTTCAGCAATGTAGTGAAGTCATCCATCTTCCTGATGGACATGGGTAAATTTGCAGAGGTGAATGAAGTCTACGGAGGCTATTTTGACGAAGCCACTGCCCCCGCACGGGAGACGGTGCAGGTTTCGGGATTGCCTAAGGGTGTGCAGGTGGAGATTTCTATGATTGCTGCGAGATAATTTATTACATATGCAAAAGCGCCTGTATCGACAAAGATGCAGGCGCTTTATTATGAGGAGAATAATCAACCTTTCTTTTGCTCTTTAGCCCAGGCGTCCTTAAGTGTGACGGTGCGGTTAAAGACCAGTTGTTCAGGCGTAGTTTCGGTATCCACGCAGAAGTAGCCCTTGCGCAGGAACTGAAAATGCTCGCCTGCTTTTGCCGAAGCCAATGCCGGCTCGATATAAACCTGTGACAATGTCTTTTTAGAATCCGGGTTTAGATAATCCTTGAAATCTCCCTCTTCACTGGACGGGTCTTCTACTTTAAACAAGCGGTCGTATAAATGCACTACTGCGGTCTTTGCCTGTGCTACGCTGACCCAGTGGATTGTGCCTTTTACGTTGATGCCGCTGGTGTCCTGTCCGCTCCGGCTTTCGGGGATGTAGGAGCAATGGATTTCGCTGATATTGTCGTCTGCATCTTTGGTAAAGCCATCACACTTAATGATATAGGCTCCTTTAAGGCGTACCATCAATCCTGGGCCCAGACGGAAGAACTTTTTCGGGGGCTCCTCCATAAAATCTTCGCGCTCTATCCAGATTTCCCTGCTGAAAGGCATTGTTCTTTTTCCTGCTGTTTCATCCTCAGGATTGTTTTCTATCTCCAGGTCCTCCACCTTTCCTTCGGGATAGTTGGTAATTACCAGTTTCACAGGGTCCAACACGGCCATTACCCGGTTGGCTTTTTTATTCAGATCCTCCCTGACATGGAACTCGAGCAGGCTTAGATCGACCACATTTTCCCTTTTAGCCACGCCGATAGTATCTGCAAAGTTGCGGATGGCAGCAGCAGTATAACCACGCCTGCGCATACCGCTCACTGTAGGCATTCGGGGATCATCCCAGCCGGAGACGTGCTGTTCGTTTACCAGTTGTAGGAGCTTGCGCTTGCTCATGACAGTGTAGGACAAATTGCGGCGGGCAAACTCATACTGGCGGGACGGGAAAATCTCCAGCTTTTCGATGAACCAATCGTATAATGGACGGTGATGGATAAACTCCAGTGTACAGATGGAGTGCGTGATGTGCTCAATGCTATCTGACTGGCCATGCGCAAAGTCATACATCGGATAGATACACCATTGGTCGCCGGTGCGGTGGTGGTGGGCATGCTTGATGCGGTACATGATGGGATCGCGCAGGAGCATGTTAGGGTGTGCCATGTCGATCTTTGCACGAAGTACTTTCTCGCCGTCCTTGAATTTCCCCTCACGCATCTCTGCGAATAACTGAAGATTCTCTTCCACGGAACGGTCCCTATAGGGGCTATTCGTGCCCGGCTTGTTAATATCGCCCTTCATTGCAGCAATCTGCTCTGAACTGCTGTCATCGACATAGGCTAGTCCTTTTTCAATC
>JAFAAT010000312.1 GCA_023426425.1 Bacteroidota bacterium
ACTATGTCCTCGGTAGGATCACAGAGCCCGGCAACCAAACAGATTACATCCTCTATTCAGACAAGAATCTCCCTCCTCCCCAGGGAACTGTCTGCTCCACCGTCGAACCTCTCGGCTATACGGAGAAGGTCCGCTCCTACCTCGCAGAAGGCGCCGCACAAAAAACTTCCAGCACAAAATGTGTCCGCGTCTTCCTCGAGTGCGACTATGCCCTTTATCAAAACAAAGGCAGCAACGTAACCAACACTACCAATTTCATCACAGCTGCTTTCAACAATGTCGCCACGCTCTACAACAATGAGCAAATCACCACTACTGTTTCCCAGGTTCATGTGTGGACGACCCAGGACAGCTATCCCACAAATAGCAGTAGCTCCGCTTTGAATTCTTTCAAAGCAACTCGCACTAGTTTCAATGGCGATCTTGCTCACCTTGCTGCATTAGGTGGCTCCAATCTCGGCGGCATCGCCTGGGTGGATGTACTTTGCAATACTTCCTACCGCTACGCCTACAGCAATATCTACAGCAGCTATAGCACTGTCCCAACCTATTCGTGGACAATCTACGTAATGACGCATGAAATGGGTCACAACCTCGGCTCTCCTCACACGCAAAGTTGCAGCTGGTCGGGTGGGGCACTCGACAATTGCTACACTACCGAAGGTGGCTGCGCTCAGGGTCCCGCACCCACAAACGGTGGCACCATCATGAGCTACTGCCACCTCACTTCCTATGGCATCAACTTCAACAATGGCTTCGGCACTCAACCGGGCAATCTTATCCGCAATCGTGTAAATGCTGCAAGTTGTCTCAGCACCTGTGGTAGCCAGGGCTGCAACCAACCCAACAATCTTACGTTGCGCATTGTCGTCGATAACTATCCCAGTGAAACTACCTGGAACCTGAAGAACAGCAGCAACACCATCGTAGCTTCCGGCGGGCCTTACACAGGCACTCCCAGCGGCACCACTACCAACGTACCCATCTGCGTCGCTAACGGTTGCTACACGCTCACTTTCCTCGATTCTTATGGAGATGGCATCTGTTGCTCCTATGGCAATGGCTCTTACACGCTCATCAACAATGCAAACAGCAGCACCATCGTCAGCGGCGGCCAGTTTGCCTCCCAGGACGTGAAAACATTCTGTCTCAATCCTGTCGTCCAGTATTGCGGCTCCTCCGGCTCCAACACTTCCTATGAATACGTCAACCGAGTCCAACTCAATACCATCAACAATCTCAGCAGCAACAACAACGGCTATGGCAACTTCACTGGCTTGTCCACAACGCTCATCCCGGGTAGCAGTTACTCTGCTACGCTCACGCCCGGCTTCTCCGGCAGTGCCTACTCAGAACATTGGCGCGTCTGGATCGACTACAACCGCGACGGCGACTTCACCGATGCCGGCGAACAGGTCCTCGCTCTCTCAGGCTCTTCTGCTGTCACCGGAAATTTCACCGTCCCTTCAGGCCTGACCGGCACAACCCGGATGCGCGTTAGCATGAAGTTCGGCTCCGGCGCCACACCCTGCGAGGCATTTAGCTACGGCGAGGTTGAAGACTACTCCGTAGTCCTTGGAAGCCCGACACCCGGCGCCACACCCACTCCCAACGGACCGGCTCTCAGCTTCACCATGCAGGAAAGAGCCACCACAGGCTTCGCACTCTATCCCAATCCTGCCTCAGAAACAATCCGCATCAGTTGGAGCGCAGACGCAACTTCAGATTCAAGACTTCTGATAACCGACCTGCTTGGCAGAAAAATCATCGATCAACCCGTCTCCGGCCGGGCTGGTCTCAACGACCTCGAATTCTCTGTAAAAGATCTTGCTCCCGGCAATTATCTGCTATACCTAAACACCGGTACCATACAGTATAAAGAAAAACTACTCATCCAGCGGTAGAGAATTTTTATACAACAAGTACCAAGGGCTGCCATAAACAACGGCAGCCCTTGATTAGTCTTCATGTTTTCTAAACCTGCTTCCCTTCTGCTATGTCCCGATTTGCTCCTTCTCACGCACGACTCTGCGGCTCTCCGTGTACCCTCTGTTGCCCTCTGTGTAACTGGCTGCTCGCGCGGCACCAGTCACCGGAGCACTTACCAAGTCACAGTTTTCCTTTCTCCCGCTGGCTCTGTGACTCTCAGTGCCCCCTCTGTTGCCCTCTGTGTAACTAGCTACTCGCGCCGGCACTGCTCACCGAAGTATTTACCCAAATACCTATTATTAAAAGTTCGCAATTGACAATTGACAATTGACAAATGACAATTGACAATTAACACCAGACACACTCCTGACTAATTTCTTAGCCACTTCTTAGTGACTTCGGACGCGTAATAGCTCCAAACTGGCGCTATAATATGGCTATACCACCGTTTTACCATGGATATTCGGATCCGTTCTAATATGTGGCTTGGCTTTCTTTCCTGCCCGCCCAGCTCAGCTATAAGATTTTTCTATAGCCTATAGATATTTTCAATTTGACAAGCCCCTATCTCATTTTGTATCTTTATTTCGATACTATTTGTATAACCTTTAAAACTTATCAACATGGCAAAATTAACTTCACCCCTCAAAATGACGGGTAGTATCGACACGCTAACTTTCAGTGTCAATCAGAACGGCCGCTGTACTGTACGCAAAAGACGTGCATCTACAAAGTACGCCTTCGACAACAGCCCAAGGTATGAACGCAGTCGCCAGATCGTTTCAGAATTCAAACGGTGCTCGCGACTCGCTCGGGCTGTACGCTCCGGAATGATCGAGGATATGATGATCTACCATTCTGACACAGACTACTTCAACCGTCTGGTAAAGATGATGCGCCTCATCACTGAGACAGCCCCTGGCACACATGGATCCCGTAATCCCTTTGAAGGTAACATGCATCTGCTCCTCGACTTTTGCTTCAACAAGGATAAATCGCTTAACGAAGCCTTGCAAACTGAGGTCCGCACCCAAATTGACGCCGCTTCAGGAAAGGTCCGTGTCAGCCTGGATCGGTTCATCCCCTTCACCGCCATAAAAGCGCCAGCCAAAGCCCGGAAGTTTCAGGTTGTCGTCAACGCCTTCAGGGTATTTCATATTCCAGGGTTAGAAGAGTTTCGTACAGACAGAGCAAACCAGGAGGTGTCCTATGTCATCCCAATCGACAGCATCGACCCTCAGGAGCTTAGCTTCGAGTTCAATATCCGTAACCCGGAGAAGGGATATATAATGGTTACAGTTGGCATCCTGTTCTTCGAGGACTTCCGCGGACTTCCTAAACTTATAAGAGGCGGCGCCATGAACATTGTTGCACTGGAAAACATTTCCAGGGCCGACTCGCCCATGTCCGCGGCTGAACGCCTCGAAGAGTGTCGCCAGCGTCTCGAAACCGCACTGGAGAAAAAGCTTCGTAAGCACTTTCCTTCTCCTGCCAGCGGGAGTACCATACTTAACCCGCTTCCAACCTACTTCGACCAGCGCACTGCCTTGTTCCGGCAATTGTGGTATGAAGAAGTAGTCAAAGCCCGGGGTGGTCCTGACGCTAAGTAGAGTCTTTTTGGCGCCCCTACTACTTCAGGCGCTTTCCAAAGTCTTTGGACACCATTTGGTCGATCAACAGGTATGCTATGTCAGGTCTTGCCCTGAAACGCATGCCTGTATCGTCGTGTCCAGTACGCTCCAGAGGTATTTTTTGTCACTGTAAAGTAAGCTGAAACCCTTGCCTAACCTGAATAAAATTAATTTATTGTGACAAATATCTTTAGACAGTTTTAACAGGAAGTTCTATCTTTGGGATTGACTACTTTTAAATTTTTTTACAAACAATAAAAATGGTGAAAAAAGCACTTTTACTATTGACAGCCTCGGCCTGTTTCTTCGGAACGGCCAAGGCGCAGTTTCGCTGCTATACCGACGAGGTGCATCAGCAACTCATGCAGGCACATCCGGAGATAGCGCAAACTCAGGAACAGCTGAAAGAGCAAATCAAGACGCAGATCCTGAGTAGAAGCTTAGGAAACTTCAAAACCACCAATTTCAACGATACGATGTACGTGCCTTTGGTGTTTCATATCGTGCACGACTATGGGCAGGAGTATGTGACCGATACAGCCATTTATCAGGCAGTTAGAGAGATTAACGAAATGTTTAATAGTATCGACCCCGATACTGTGGGTGCACCAGGAACCGCGGGCGCCGGAATCATCCTGCCATACAGACGCAATATTCCTGGAACGAACAAAACCTATCGAGCACAGTCGCGAATTATCTTTAAACTCGCTACGAAAGATCCTCAGGGTAATCCTACTCATGGGATTACACGTCGCCGGTCTTACCAGACCTATTTGGCTGGCGATCAGGCAAAATATGATATTTGGCCGACTCAATCCTATATGAATATCTGGATTATTCGTGCCTTCGACAGTGATCATACAGGTGCTGCAGCTTACGCATATAAGCCTTCAGCGGCGCAGTCCCGGCCTTGGACTGATGGGGTTATAGGTACTCTTCAGAATAATTATATCAATTATGATAATACTCTGGCGCATGAGTTAGGGCATTCACTAAACCTGGATCATACCTGGGGTGGTACTAACCAGCCTGGCGTAGATTGTGGTGATGATGGAATTGATGACACTCCTCCAACTTACGGCCATCCACCCAACAGTGGTAATTGTAGCCAAGGTAACTTATTCGATACTCGTTGTGTTTATTTTAATGCTGATTCCATCGGGAAGATCAATTTAGATGGACTTACTGATATTACCAGCACGCTGGTAGGGGAGGGTATTCGTTTCAATGCACTAAATAAGATTCACCTCGATTCTGTGTATTTCTACCCAACTGTAGTAAATCAACCCTACCAAATCGTCCTGAAACGTGGAAACGCAGTTGTTGGTACTCATAATGGTACAACGATTGATAATAAAGTAACAAGGACTAAAATCAAGAGAGATACTATCACTTATCTGCAGAACTTCGCAACTGCGGATATGCTGACTAATACAGGTATCAAGTTCTTAACCTACGATAGTCTTACAATCAAGTCCGTGTATTTCAATCCGGTTGACAGTGGAGAAGCCTACGAAATTGTCCTTAAACGCAATGGCACTGTGATTGATAACTATGCAGGAATTACCTGGAAAGACCCAGCCAACAATGCGAACTGGACACTCGCTCCTGTTGATTTCACCATTCCTTTCACAAGCGTGGCAGACACGTATAGCATCGAATTTGGTGTCAACCCCGGTGTGTACAGGGATACTTTATTCAATGCCTCTGTCGATACACTTTATCCGAGCATGAGGTTTGCGTCGGACATGTCAAATTCAAAGTATAACTACTTCTTCCAATGGACTGTTGAAACCTACGATTACAAGCAGGTTGCACGTCTTGGCTTTATAATGGAAGAAAATACCGACTATTCGTTAGAATTTTCCTTAAACCCGGGCGCTAAGCGCGATCTGGGATCAACACCTACAGCCCAAAGATTCCTCTTTGATGCTATTCAGTTAACTAAAGATACTACAGGTCCATACTATAATTTCTTTTATAATTGGCATTTCAGACACGGAGATTATTATAAAACGTATTCCGCTGCAGAATGGAATGATTTATTCTGGACTCCTGGTGATTCTTTGGCCACTGTTCCTCGTCGCGTAAACTACCCCGATACAGTAAATTCTCAGAACGTAATGGATTATACCTATTGTTCCAGAATGTTTACCTATCTGCAAGCTGTGCATATGCGCGAAGCATTAAATAATACTACTGCAAACAGGAACCAGTTGATCACTCCGGAGAATCTCGCAATTACAGGGGCATTGGATCCTTGGCCAGACCTCGCTCCCATTGCTGATTTCTCAGTGCCGTCAATAGGAAATATAGCTAATCGTTCACATACTGGCTTCATCTGTCCAGGCCAACAGGTATTATTTACAAATCGTTCGTGGAATGATACCGTTACCAGTGTTAATTGGACGTTTTCGAATGGTGCGGATGTTCCGAGTTCTAGTAGTATGACTACAGTCAATAACAAGTTTTCTCAGCCAGGTTGGGTAACTGTTTCACTGGAGGCCACCAGCAACGCAGGTTCTTCTACTACAACTAAGAGCAATCTGATATACGTTGCAGACGGTGACAATGTTGTTGATCCTACTAATTATGTTCAGGATTTCAACCCATCCGGTGATCTCGACAAGTATCCTCTGTTCAACTATTATGAAAATGAGACCAAATGGGAGGTAATCAACCACGCGGGTATGTATGATAATACTTCAATCAAGTATAATAACTACGATCTCCGTGAATGGCCAAACTCACTTATCGGAACTCCACGTGCTGATTACGATGATTTCTTCACCCCCGCTTTTGATCTTACTAAGCTTGGTGGCCAGGGCGAAAAGAAATACCTCAACTTCTTCACGGCTGGTGCTTACAGAACTAACGTTGTAAGCAATATGAATGATACACTTGAAATTGCATACAGCGGCAACTGTAATACTTGGACTGTTCTGAAAAGGATGACTAGGCTGGAAATAGCCAACAACGGTCTACGCACTGAAAACTTTACTCCTTCAGGATTCTGGGAGTGGAAAGGACAAAGCATAGATGTAACCAACATTTCAGGACCGTCTGCACAAAGAGTTTACTTCCGATTCCGCTACAAACCAGGTGTGAATGTGAGTAAGCAAAACTTTGCAGAATACCTGAAAGGTACCGGTAATAACTTCTACATCGATCGTATCCAACTTGCTAAATGGACTACTGATGTAGCTGAACTGGAGAGCAAAGAGACAGGTATCGTTCTCGCTCCAAACCCAACTACAGGAAGCACTAACATCATCGTGAAAGATGCTAAGAGTGCTACCGCTCAGGTTCAGGTTACTGATATCACTGGTAAAGTGGTTTACGTGCTCGAAACTAAACTGAACCAGAACATGACCAGCATCGAAATTCCTGAGAATGTAATTGCTGTGAAAGGTATCTACCTCGTACAGGTAACTACTGGTACAACTAAGTTTACTGAGAAACTGGTGGTTTATTAATAGCCGGTTTTCAATACAGATAACGCCCCGCAGCCGCGGGGCGTTTTTTATTCCCACTAAAAGAATATCCTGTTATATTTGTTCAAAATCCTCCTCCGCAGATGAACGATAGAACGATCTTGTCATTAAGGAACGCTAATATCTACCAGGGTAAAAACCTTATCCTCTCTAATGTCAATTTCGAAGTTCAAAAAGGAGAGTTCGTCTACCTGATCGGTAAAACGGGTACAGGAAAATCCAGCCTGCTTAAAACTCTTTACGGAGATATCTACCTAAAAGAAGGGGAGGGTAGTGTGGCAGGTTTTGACCTCAAAAAGCTTAAGTGGCAAACGATTCCACTCCTCAGAAGGAACCTCGGAATCGTTTTCCAGGATTTCCGCTTGCTCACAGACAGAAATGTGTACAATAATCTTGAGTTCGTTTTGAAGGCTACCGGCTGGAAGGACAAAGCGCTGATGAAAGAAAAAATCGAGAACGTACTTTCCAAAGTAGGCCTGAAGAACAAAGGCTTCAAAATGACCTACGAAATGTCTGGAGGTGAACAACAGAGGGTAGACATAGCTCGTGCCCTTCTCAACAATCCCAAGCTCATTCTGGCAGATGAACCAACCGGTAACCTCGACCCCGATACTACTGAAGAGATTATGCAGCTTCTGTTTAACATCTGCCGTGACTACCAGACAGCATTCATAATGGCTACCCACGACTATTCCATAATTCAAAAGTATCCCGCTCGGGTTGTGAGGATTGAGCAGGGTGCAGTTAAGGATGTCTCTGTTGCAGGAATCTGATAATCTTCTCTGCATTGCGCTTGTTCGAATAAAACCTGCCAAGTACTGAGTTCCTGCGCGCAACTTCATCCTTAGTAAACGGTACATTCATTAGTCTCCCCAGCTCTGCCGATATGCTTTGCCCATCTTGAGCTACAGTACAAAGTTCCTCAAGGCCTGTGCCATGCACCATCGCTTCATTTACCAACACATGCCTTCCATGAAATAGCGCATGTAGCAGCTTAAGCTTTAATCCGGTATTCTGGAAAGTAGGCAAGACATGTACCTGTGCATTGGCAGTAAGTTTGTCCATCTCTTCCATCGAAGGATTCGCCACAATACTGCAATTCCTATGCTTCGCTACAGCTTCAAATAGCTCCTGCCCGGGATTGCGTCCGGCAATAATGAACCTATGAACCGTCCTCGCCACCACTTCATTGATAAGGAACAATGCTGCCTCTTTATTTTCAGCCAGCCTAAGGTTTCCATGGTACAATGCATAATCGCTGGATCCTTCAATACTTTCTACCTCATCGTAGGGCTGAAACGATGGTATATACTCATGCACAGCTGCCGGATACTTGTCTTTGAAGAATGCATGATCATGAAGTGCCACAGTAAAGAAAGCAGCAAAATGACTTAGTTTGTTTTCAAAGCTCCGAAGTAGCATAGCCTCAACAGAGTAGTAGATTTTCTTTAGAATGTTCCCTTCCCTTTCTGCGAGCTGTGCGAAATAATCTTGCTCTATATTTTGGTTCCTGAGAATCTTCGTACGGTTCTTCAAGGCCGTATGGGAAGCATAATAGGATGTACTTACACCATCAAAAAGAATGGGCGCCTCAACATCAATCAGGTTCTGCAACAGGTTCGCATTTCTCCTTGAATACACCATATACGGTGTGGTCACCGAAATGCCTGAAAGTCCTGTTTGACGTGGATAATACCAGACTTTCTGACACAACTGTTCTAACTCAATTGATGGCTTCCGGTCTGAATACTGCGGACAGTGAAGATAAATCTCTGCTCCCGCTTCCGAAAGATGCTTCACCTTGTAAAAAACATCAATTGCTCCGCCATAATCCGGAGGGAACGGAATATCAAACGCGACAATATGCAGTTTAGGCTTTGACAAGATCCTCATACACTTTTAGCAATGTCTTCTCTTCTTCCTGCCAGTTATATAGCTCCCGTGCTTTCAGGCAGTTTTGTTGAAGCTTCTTGTAGTAGTCCTCATGCTCCAGCAGATAATTCAGTCCTGCCGCTATCTTTTCAGGAGTAGGTTCATCAATTAAATGTGCAACTTCAAATTCTGAATTAATCCGCACGTATTCCGGATACTTCATGCACAGCTGCGGCACTCCATTGTGCATGTAGTCAAAGAATCGATTCGCAAGCGACATTTTATTACTAGGGCCAATGGCCTCAAAAAGGGTCAGACCAATGTACGCATTGACAGTATACGACCTTAATTCTTCCGGCGCCACATAACCTTTGAATACAATCTTGTCCTGGAGTTCCAATGTCTTGGTAAGTTCCACCGCCTCTTTAAAAAAATTACCTTCCCCACAAACTATCAGTCTTGCATTCACATCCTTCATCGCGGGAATAAGAAACTCAAAACACCGCCCTACATTGACAGCCCCCTGATAAAGTATAAACCGTTCGGGTTTTTCAGGAATATTCACTGGCCTGAGAACTGTCATATTCCTGACTAGATGATAGTTTACTCCATAGCGCTCCTGGAAAACCTGGGCAATATATCCTCCTACAGTATAGCCAACCGGAAAGCGTGGCACTGCATACTTTTCAATGGCTGTCCACATCCGGTAAATATTCGGTCTTGTTACAACCTCCTGAAGCTCTGTAAATAGCTCATGTGCATCATAAACTCTTTTCTTGCCACGTAACTTACTAGCGAAGTAAACAGGCAATATAGTGTCAAGGTCTATTGCGCAAAAAATATCAGCCTTTTTGAATAGTAGGAGAAAAAAAAGCTTCGTCCAGTAATCTATATACAACAGTTTACCTTCTTCTGCAATGATAGGCACGCGCTTTTGTTTAAATGGACGTGGTACTAAAGGCTTGCTGTTCTTTCGTTCAAACCCGATTAAGGTTACATCATATCCTGCATTGACCAGCGATGTACAGATCCTGATCATCCTCTGATCAAAATTCAGATCATTGGTGACTGTACAGACAATGCGCGTTTTCTTCATTAAGCCAGGTGCTGAGTTGTGTCAGGGCGCAAAAATAAGCGTTTACCAGCAGGGTTTATATTTTTGCAGTACCTCATGGCAAAACACCGAGTACTGATTGTGTCGAACAGGGTGCCCTATCCCCTCAATGACGGCGGTTCACTTGCAATCCACGCAATGATCGAAGGCTATCATAAACTGGGCTGGGATGTATTCTTTTTCTCAATGAATACAACGCGGCATTATGTGCCTGTCGAAACCCTCCCGCCGTTGTACAGCCAGATTCAGTTCGACTCGTATGAAATCAATACTGACGTTAGGCTGGTGCCAACCCTCAGAAACTTCTTCTTCAGCCGCAAGCCCAATCATGCAGAACGCTTTTATGACAAAGGATTCGACCAGAAGTTACGGTCGGTAATTACATCATTCGAACCAGAGATTATCCAGCTCGAAAGCCTGTATCTGGCTACATACATCCCTGCAATCAGGGAAGTGACACGCGCACTTGTAAGTCTTCGACTGCACAACATAGAATACCAGATATGGGAACGTCTGGCAAACGATTTCAGTACCTCTTTCAAAAAGTTCTACCTCCGGGATCTTGCGGCCAGAATCAAACGGTTTGAACAGGCTGCCTGGCAACAGGCTGATGTCTTATTGGCCATCACTGAAGCTGACGCAAAGGTTGTTAATTCTTGTCTGGCTGAAAAACCAGTGTGGGTAGTGCCGTTTGGAATATCCAGGCATGTCAACCCCGACAAGTCTGCCTCGGAACGATGGGTCGCATACCACCTTGGAGCCATGGACTGGATACCAAATGCAGAGGCAATGACCTGGTTCCTGGAGGATGTTTGGCCGGAATTACATCGGGAACTTCCCCATCTCAAGTTCTATTTTGCAGGAAGAAATATGCCTGGGTCTTTCCAGAAGTATGAAAAGGATGGTGTGGAATGTGCAGGTGAGGTTCCCGACGCAGACGAATTCATTGCAGACAAGAAGATACTTGTCGTTCCTTTGAAATCGGCCGGAGGCATTAGAATCAAGATTCTTGAAGCTATGGCTGCAGGAAAAGTTGTGGTGAGCACCAAAATAGGCATGCAGGGCATCGAAGGTGCCACAAACAGGATACATTTTCTGGCTGCAGAGACACCTCCGGAATTCATTGATGCCATAAAATGGGTTATTCAGAACAAAATAGAGGCGCAGGAATTGGCCAATAATGCAGCACAGCTTGTTCAAAAGAAGTATAGTCAACAGATGATTATGAGTGAACTAACATCCAGGATGGAGAATTTACTTACGTCTGGTAACTTGCATTAAGATTTGTTAGTTTTTACACTCTGAGCTTGATTATCCTCATTTTACGTTGAATACATAGTAACTTTGCTGTTCAAATTTCGGCCCATCGGCCTGGTTTATGCTTGATACTATTGAGTCTGCACTCGAAGATCTGAGGAATGGCAAACTGCTGATCGTCGTAGATGACGAAGATCGTGAAAACGAAGGTGATTTTGTAACTGCTGCACGTAATGTAACACCTGAGATTATTAACTTCATGTCAAAACATGGAAGGGGGTTAATTTGTGCACCAATTACGGAGCAGAGATGCGAAGAGCTTAATCTTAACCTTATGGTGGAGAACAATACAGTACTTCACCAGACACCTTTTACTGTGTCAGTCGACCTGATTGGTCATGGCTGCACGACGGGCATCTCCGCTCATGACCGGGCGAAGACTGTTCAGGCTCTGATCAACCCGGATACCAAACCTGAAGACCTGGGACGCCCCGGACATATCTTTCCTCTAAGAGCTAAAAACGAAGGTGTACTTCGCAGAACCGGCCATACGGAAGCAACAGTTGATCTTGCCCGTCTCGCAGGCTTCGAACCCGCAGGCGTGCTGGTTGAGATCATGAATGATGATGGCACCATGGCCAGAATGCCACAACTATTGGAAATAGCCCAAAAGTTTGACCTGAAGATCATCTCTATAAAAGACCTTATCGCTTACAGATTACAACAGGAAAGCCTGGTCGAAGAAGAGGTGACGGTGCATATGCCCACCAGGCATGGAGATTTCGAACTGATTGCCTTCAGGCAGATGAGCACAGGTGAGCAACACCTCGTGCTTAAAAAAGGTACTTGGGAGCCCGACGAGCCCGTGCTGGTTCGGGTACATAGCTCGTGCTTTACAGGTGATATCCTGCATTCCCTGCGCTGCGACTGCGGTGAACAGTTAAACAGGGCCATGGAAATGGTTGAAGAGGAAGGTAAAGGTGTTGTGGTCTATATGAATCAGGAGGGACGCGGAATAGGTCTGCTGAATAAACTCAAAGCCTACAAGCTTCAGGAAGAAGGGAAAGATACTGTGGAGGCAAACCTCGCTTTGGGATTTAAAAATGATCAGCGCGACTATGGCGTCGGTGCACAGATATTGCGTCACCTGGGTGTATCCAAGATACGCCTGATGACAAACAATCCCCGCAAACGTGCCGGACTACTCGGCTATGGCCTGGAAATAGTAGAAAACGTGCCGATAGAAATCCAGCCTAATCCCCATAACGCTTTTTATCTGCAAACTAAGAGAGACAAGCTGGGACACGAAATCCTGCGCTAATGTAAATACCATTCATTGAAACTGCTTTTTCTGGCAAATAGAATTCCTTATCCCCCCTATCGTGGAGATAAGTTGAAGATATACAACCTCGCCCGGCGGCTAGCAAAACGTCATGAAGTATACCTGCTGACTTTTACGGAATCAGAAGAGGATAAACAATACGAAGCTGAGCTTACAAAGATTTTCAAGGAAGTGCATCTTGTACATCTACCCCTTTGGCAGTCAGTGCTGAATTGTATCAAAGCACCTGTGAAGGACCTCCCAATTCAGGTGTTGTATTTCCAATCAGCAGAGATGCGGCTTAAACTTGATCAACTACTTTCCGAGCACAGATTCGATGCAATTCACGTGCAGCATCTTAGGATGGCTCCTTATCTTTCTCATCGAAAGGATCTGAAAAGAATCCTGGACCTCCCTGATGCTTTTTCCCTCTATTGGGAACGTAGGAAAAAACTCAAGCGTG
>JAFAAT010000322.1 GCA_023426425.1 Bacteroidota bacterium
GATCGACTCCTTGTCCTGTAACAAAGCCGACACTATCGTTAAACAGATCTGCCTCTATGGCTTCATCCTCGACGCCGCATTTGACGCACCAGACTCCCTCTGTTTCGGTACCAGCGCACAGATGGTCAACCAGTCCACCAATTCCCAATCCTCCACCTGGGACTTCGGCGACGGGCATACAGTTGGTGGCCTTGCTCCTGCATACACCTATCCCGCGCCGGGAACCTACACCATCACATTGGTCTCGTCACACCCCGACGCGTGTAACAAAACAGATACTGCTAGAAGAACTATAAAGATATTCCCCGCGCCAATCGCCAACTTTGACCACAACCCGCTGATACCGGAAGCCAACAAACCAGTTCAGTTTACTAACAGGTCAACAAATGCTGTAGCCTATCGGTGGTCATTCGGTGACGGCGCAGGCAGCACGGAAGAGAATCCATCTCACCTCTATAAACGCACAGGCACCTACACAGTCTGTCTTTCCGCCAGCAACGAAGGCGGCTGTCCGGACACCCTCTGCAAAAAAGTGGATGCAGAGATCTACCCTGCAGTCGACGTACCTACCGGCTTCAGCCCCAATGGTGATGGCAGCAATGATATCCTCTATGTACGCGGTGCTGGCATCGAGAAGCTAAACTTTAAAGTCTACAACCGCTGGGGACAGTTGGTATTTGAAAGCAATGATGAAAAAATGGGCTGGGACGGCAATTTCAAAGGTCAGCCCCAGGAAATGGAAACATACGCCTGGGTATTATCCGTCACCTTCGTTGACGGCTCCAATACGGAACGGTCAGGCAACGTAACATTATTAAGATAGTTGGTATGAATAGCATCAAGAAAAGACTATTAGGACTGGTTTTTCTCCTTTGCCTGCAGTTTTCTGCCTCTGGACAAGGAATGCATTTTTCACAGTACTATAATGCCCCTTTACTACTCAATCCCGCCAATACTGCCCTGATGCCTGACGCAGACTACCGCGCCGGTGTCAACTACAGAAGTCAGTGGGCTTCTGTACCAGCCCCCTTCAAAACCATGTCGGCATATGCAGATTTCCAGGCCATGCGCAACAGAAATCTCACCAACTGGCTCGGCCTCGGCCTCGGCTTCTGGAATGACAAAGCCGGCAACGGCGACCTGTCTTTAACTCGTATCGAAGGCCTCGTAGCCTACCACGTCATGCTCGGCGAGTACAACATGATATCCGCCGGGGTGTCCGCCGCCTCAGTTCAAAGGAGCGTGGACTTCAACAAACTCACCTTCGACCAGCAATGGAATGGCTTTCTTTTCAACCGCGCACTTCCCAACGGAGAAAGCGGCTATACGATGAAAACCTCCTTTTTTGATCTCGCCGCAGGTATCAATTACGCGTTGTTCCCCAACGAAAACATGTACCTGAAGATCGGTGTAGGTGTCGCACACCTCACACAACCCAAAGAATCTTTTTACGGTCAGGAAAACACGCTCGGTATGCGCCCCACAGCAAACGTAGATCTGATGTTGAAAGTTGCCCCTGCCCTAATTCTTAATCCCTCTCTTTACTACACAAACCAGAAAAGTGCATCCGAGTTCCTTATGGGAACTTTAGTAAAAGTGCATGTAGCTGGTTCTGAAAGAGCCGCAACCCAGCTGATATTCGGGGGCTACTACCGCTGGAATGAAGCAATGGTTGGGGCAATTGGTCTCGATTACGGGAGTTTTCGCCTGATGAGCAGCTACGATTTCACGGTTTCCACACTTACGCCTGTCAACAAGGGAAGAGGAGCATTTGAGCTCGGAATCTCCTATCAGGGCCTGTACAGTGGCTTTTCACAGGGAAGAAGGACCTATAACTGCCCACGCTTTTAACATTTTTTTGGTTCTGGAATGAAATTTTAGGGTATTACATTTGACCAACATATCTCCTTCTTGTATGGAAAAAGAAAAGTACAAAGTTTTACTTGTCGAAGATGATACCAACTTCGGACAAGTGTTGAAGAACTATCTGGAACTCAATGATTTTATTGTTGAATTAGCAAGGGATGGTATTCTGGGACTTGCAGCCTTCCGCCGCGAGAAGTTTGATATTTGCCTGCTCGATGTCATGATGCCCAATATGGACGGTTTTACTCTTGCAGAGGAAATCCGCAACGTAGACCCTGAAGTGCCACTATTCTTCCTTTCAGCTAAAAGCATGAAAGAAGACATCCTCAGCGGATATAAACTTGGTGCAGATGATTATATCACCAAACCTTTTGACAGCGAGATCTTGCTGCAAAAGATCAAGGCAGTGCTTAAGCGCAACCAGGAACTCCAGGAAAAACAACACGCCCAGGTGGAGTTCAATATCGGCCGCTACCACTTCAACTCCAAGCTTCGCACCCTCAAGATCGACGATAACGCGCAGACCTTGTCGCCTAAGGAAAATGAGCTGCTGACAATGCTTTGCGAATATAAAAACGACCTGCTCCCCCGCGAGACCGCATTAAAACGCATCTGGGGTAGCGACACCTATTTCAACGGTCGCAGTATGGACGTGTACATTGCCAAGCTCCGGAAATATTTAAGAGAAGATAGTGGCGTAGAGATCGTGAACATTCACGGCAACGGTTTCCGCCTGGTAGCCCCTGAATAATTCTATCTCCTGTAAACGTAGTCAGCCGCTCGCAAGAGCGGCTTTTTTAATGCAACCACCTCTCTGATCCTCCGGTTACCGGCAGCTTTACAATCATTCAATTTCACTACTTTTGAGTCCTCATGAGGCACTTACCAAATCTGCTTACACTCGCCAACCTCTTTTGTGGATGTATTGCAATCAGTTTTATTCTTAGTGCTCAGAATTTCACCACTGCCCTGAACTTCAATGAGTACGTGGAAGTACCCGCAGTGGAACAGCCCTACTGGGGTGCAGTATTCATCTTCATCGCAGCCATCTTCGACCTACTCGACGGCTTTGCCGCCAGAAGCCTTAAAATCTTCTCTTCCATAGGAAAAGACCTCGACAGCCTCGCAGACCTCGTATCCTTCGGCGTAGCCCCTTCCATGATACTCTTCAAGCTTCTCTGGCTCGGCTACATGATGCAGCCCGAAGCCCTGGATGTAAGCCTGCTCGCAATGGCCCCCGCATTCCTGGTAGCCTGTTTCGGCGCCCTCCGCCTCGCACGTTTCAACGTCTCCGACACCGGAAAAGGCAATGAATTCAAAGGACTCCCCATTCCGGCAGTAGGCATCCTTATCGCAACCTTTCCCCTCATCATGTGGTACGACACCACTGGCTTGTCAGCCTACCTGTTTGAGCCCTGGATCATCTACCTGATCATCGCCATCCTCTGCTGGCTCATGGTTTCAAAGGTGACTTTCTTCAAGATGTTGCCCTCCAGTTTCTCCATAGGCCGTATGTGGGCACCCGCATTAGTAATACTTACCGGACTGGTTGCACTACCATTCCTTAAGTTTGCGGCTATCACACTTGCATTCGTCGTATATATCATACTCTCCATCGTACACAAACCTAACAAAGCATAAAAATGAAATATACCGCTCATGTCAATGTCATGCCCTTAAAGGAACTGCTCGATCCTCAGGGAAAAGCCGTGAACAACAGCCTTCACAACCTCGGCCTCGTACAGGTGGAAGATGTTCGTATCGGTAAGCACATCACCTTGAAAATAGAAGCTGCCAGCAAAGAAGATGCAGAACAAGCCACTCGTGAAGCCTGTAAAAAATTGCTGGTTAACCAGGTAATGGAAGGTTTCGATTTCACCATCAACGAAGACTAACTGTTCGCAGAACATGACGGACGACCCAAGGAACGGCGAAGTTTCAGATGGCAGACTCATTCTTGTGCCTTCTCCTATCGGAAACCTTGCCGACATCACCTTCCGCGCCGTCAACACACTAAAATCTGCCGAAGCCATACTGTGTGAAGACACACGAACTAGCTCTGTGCTTCTGAAACACTATCAGATTCAGAGCAGGCTTATCCCCCATCACCAGCACAACGAACATAAGATCCTGACTTCCCTTGTGGAGCAAATGAAGGGAGGGAAAACCTTTGTCCTGCTGACAGATGCCGGCACGCCCGGTATCTCCGACCCCGGGTTTCTGCTGGTTAGGGAGTGTATTCGCGAGGGAATACCCGTTGAATGCCTCCCTGGCGCCACTGCATTCGTACCCGCACTCGTTCAGTCAGGCATTCCCTCCAACAGGTTTGTTTTCGAAGGTTTCCTGCCATTGAAAAAAGGGCGGCAGACCGCCATCAAATCGCTGGCTGATGAGGAACGAACCATAATTCTTTACGAGTCTCCCCATCGCCTCGCCAAAACCCTCGGCGAATTAGCCCTCGCTTTTGGCAGTAGCCGCCAGGCCGCAGTCTGCCGTGAACTCACCAAGATGTTCGAAGAGACCCGAAGAGGCACACTCGAAGAACTTCACCACCACTACACCTCTCATAGCCCCAAAGGGGAAATCGTCATCGTAATTGAAGGAAAGGTCTGATCACACGAAACAGCAACAACAAGTCTCAGGGCATGTCACCTTCACCATGGCTCAAAATAAAAACAGGGTTGACCCTGAGGCCAACCCTGTAGTTGTTTTGGTAAAAAAGCTAATTACTGAGCCATAGTAGCCGTAGTGTCAGTACCCATCGTGGTAGTGTCAGCAGGCATAGCAGTAGTAGTATCCATTGGAGCTGGAGCAACTACGTCAGTAGACATTGTCGTTGTGTCTTCCATAGTTGTTTCTTCAGTTTCAGTGGTTGTATCACCGCAAGAAGCTACAAAAAGACCCATAGAAAGAGCGAAGATGCCAAATTTTACAAATTTCATGACTTGTTGTTTTTTGTGTTTATTTCCAATTGATACCGAATAACTAAAAAGGTAACCCAATCATCTCAAATATTTTTTACGCCCATATCAAAGCAGTGGCACCTTCACGCGCGAAACTGTTAAAAACAGGGAAATTCCAGAAGTTTTTTCCTTTTGACGGGTTACTTTTGGTAAAAACAGGGATAAACTAGTGCAGCATCCATTTAATACGGAGCAGGAGTTGTTGGCCGAATTGGCAAGAGGAGACAGAAGCGCTACGGAAAGGGTGTATAAACAGCATTCTAAAGTCGTTATCCGGTGGATAGTCCAGCAAGGAGGCGAGCAACAGGATGCCGAAGATGTGTTCCAGGAAGCAATGGTAGTGCTGTACGAAAAGTCACAGGATCAGGAATTCAGACTCAGGTGCAGAATCGGAACCTATCTCTTTGCTGTCGGAAAATACCTGTGGTATAAAAAACTGCAGGTAGCAGGTAGGCAGCCGGTAAAGCTAAGTGAATATC
>JAFAAT010000112.1 GCA_023426425.1 Bacteroidota bacterium
TCCATACCTCTGCGCAGATCCAGCAGATTTTAGCAAATTCCTAAAATATTTCATCCCGCTCTACCGGTACCACGACCACCGACGCCCCCAATTGATTGGTATGGGTTTTCTACCTTAGTCTACAAAAAGGAAAGTGTCAGTCGCACATGCAGCCACAATCACCTGGCTCGAGGAAAGGCTTAAGCAGGAGCTTCCGGGACATAGCGCCCACGCAAGAATGCTGGCAAGGGTCAGGGCTATGCCTCATACAATCCCCGCAACAGCAAAACCCAGTGCTGTCCTGGGCTTGCTCTTCCCCCAAGGTGCAGACCTGAATCTGGTGCTCATTCAAAGAACAGAGGATGGTAGGGCCCACAGCGGTCAGATTAGTTTTCCCGGCGGCCGGCAGGAACCCTTTGATGCAGACCTCCGCGCCACCGCATTGCGCGAGGCACAGGAGGAAATTGGGGTGCTTTCTTCTGAGGTGAACATCCTTGGGCAGCTCACCCCCCTTTATATTCCTGTCAGCAATTTCCTGGTATATCCCTTCATAGGCTTCTGCAATCAAAAACCGACCTACAATGTCAACCAGCATGAGGTGGCACGGGTGCTCGAGCTTTCAGTACGCGAACTACTGGACGCAGAGACCAGAACAATCTCCACGGTGGTTTCATCTTCAGACAAAAGCTTCGTTAGAGAAGTAGATGCCTACAAGCTTGCCGACGGCTCCATTGTTTGGGGCGCCACAGCTATGATGCTTTCAGAACTGGAAATGATTCTTTTAGAGCACTTCACATGATCCCCCGCAACGCTGGCAGCATTTTTATTTCATGTTAGTTCATGTCGGTAGTTCTTGCTATCCTTAGCATATTCATGTTCGTGGCCGTGTTCCTTCCGCTCGTGCGGAATGACTACTGGATATTCAAAGTGCTCGAGTACCCCAGGCTGCAGAAACTTGCAATTGTTTGCCTGCTGATTTTCGGTTGGGTCATTTTACCTCCGGGAGGTTCCACCCTTGAATGGGTAAGCTTCTCCTTGCTTTGCCTGTCAACTGCCTACCTCATTTACAAAATTCTCCCTTACACACGCCTCAGTCCCCGGGAGATGAAGAGCATAACCCCCACCGACTCACGCGAGGAACTGGTGATTTTTGCTGCAAATGTATACCAGCCCAATAATGAATACGACCGTCTGCTAAGCCAAATTCATCAAACAAACCCCGACCTTATCTTTCTGTTGGAGACCGACGAACACTGGGAAAAGGCTGTCGCCCAACTTGAAGAGACCCACCCCTATACACTCAAACATCCTCTTGATAATACATACGGACTTCTGTTTTTCAGCAGGCTAAAACTCGAACAGGGTGCTGTACGCTTCCTGGTGAAGGATGATATCCCCTCCATCGAAGCAGTTGTCCGCCTGCCATCCGGAAGGTCCATTCACTTATGGGGGCTCCACCCCGAACCTCCTGTGCCCGGAGAAAACCTGTACTCCACCGCCAAGGACAAAGAACTGATGAAAGTAGCTCTGGCAGCGCGAGAATGTATTAGGCCTTGCATCGTAATAGGTGACTTGAATGACGTGGCCTGGAGCCACACCACTGAGCTTTTCCGCAAGACAAGTGAACTCCTCGACCCCAGAAGAGGCAGGGGCTTCTATTCCACCTTCAACGCACATAGCTGGTTTGTCAGGTTCCCGCTCGACTACATCTTTTGTTCAAAAGAATTCGGCCTCGTATCCATGAAACGCTTGCCGGCAAATGGTTCCGATCATTTTGCTACAGTAACCCACCTGGCGCTTCACTGGCAGCATCAGAATAACGAAAACCTGCCGGAAGCAGATAAGGAGGAACTCGAAGAAGCCAAAGAAAAGGCCAAAAAACCGGTTCAGGAATAGCTTCCATTCGCAGCGACTAAAAAAACATTGCCTTGCACCTGTCAGGCGTGGTCAGTGAAATGCAGGAGGGTTCTTCACAGCTCAAAAAAACTTCCTGGTACAGTATTTTGTTTTTGAATTTTTTTATATTTTTAAAGTGGAGAATAAAACTGTATATAATGGAGAACTACTATTCCGTACTCGGGGTAAGCAGATCGGCGTCTGCATACGAGATTAAAAAAGCTTATCGGACCTGCGCCCTCAAATGGCATCCCGACAAGAAACAGGGGGATCCTGACGCCGAAAAGCACTTCATCCTAATACAACAAGCCTATAAAACCCTTCTGGACCCTTACAAAAAATCTGATTACGACCACCGCCTCGACGGCATCTTCACAGAAGAGAAAACAGTTCACAAACCTTCATCCTCTAATTACAAATTCAGCAGAAGTTACAGCTTCCCCAGAGGTGCCTGGCAGTTTGCCTGTGTCATGTTCCTGTTTGCTGCCTGTCTGGCTCTTACACTCACACACGGCAATCAGGATCCGGTCGTGAAAACCACCCCGAATGTCGCTGCGCTGGAGCAAGATCTGCGAAACCATATGAATACCCAAAGAACGCTGGAAAGTCTGGAGCAGGTTCGCCTGGCAATCAAAGAACATCATAATCAGGTCCTTGCCCAGGCCACCAAAACACCCCAGAAAGTAAAGCTTACTTCCGAAATTTATAAAGAGACCCGCGGTCAGCAGATCAATAATATGGCTAAGCAGCAGACTCCTAAAGAAGCGCCCAAACCCGCTCAATCGGAAGCACTAACAACGGCAGAAACATTTTCTTCTTCAGAACTGTACTCCGTCAATTTGACCTCGGAGGGTCTGGACTTTGAGCCGAATTAAAGAGTTTTCCTGTCACTATTAAACTGGAGAAGGCTGTTTCGAAAAGGAGATAGCCTTTTTTCCTTTCATTGGGTTACCTTTTGCAATTGCGGGTATCAATCCTATAGCCTCTCTCCGGATGCCCCCCTCACTTCCGCAGCATCCTTCAAAAATTTCAGGACCGGCCGTTCCATACCACCTCCAATCCCCCTGCATACTGACTCCATACCAACTCCATACATTCGCCCTGACATAGGCCTGTCAAAATCAACCCTACACATTATATCCGCCTCCTCCCCTACACTACAAATAGATACATTACCTGCCTGTGAATCGCTATTTTTGTCGCTATGAATCTTCAGGCTCCTGAGCAGATCAGCAACTACATTGGCGGCTCCCTTCGCCCACCCATCAATGGCAGGTATATCGATAACATCAACCCCTCCACCGGAAACATTTACAGCCAAACACCCGACAGCGACAGCGCAGACGTTGAGTTAGCCGTAGGTGCCGCGCAGGCTGCATTCGCCAGATGGAGCACTACTCCCGCAGAGGAAAGATTCAAAATCCTCAACCGCATCGCTGAACTGATCGACCAGAACCTCGACGCACTCGCACTGGCCGAAACCAACGACAATGGCAAGCCTCTCTGGCTCAGCAAGCGTGTAGATATCCCCCGCGCATCCAGCAATTTCCGCTTCTTCGCTACCGGTATC
The DNA here is from genome assembly GCA_023426425.1 of Bacteroidota bacterium. GTDB lineage: Bacteria > Bacteroidota > Bacteroidia > Chitinophagales > Chitinophagaceae > JAFIGV01. Next base: position 3,446 of record JAFAAT010000112.1, read on the forward strand.
ATGCACATGAGCACCGAAAGCCATAACATGGAAGATAAAGCCATCAACTATACCCTCCGCCAGCCCATCGGCGTAGTTGGCTGCATCTCTCCCTGGAACCTGCCGCTCTATCTCTTCACCTGGAAGATAGCCCCCGCTCTAGCCGCCGGCAATTGCGTGGTCGCCAAGCCCAGCGAAGTGACGCCCATGACTGGCTACCTGCTTAGCCTCATCTGCCAGGAGGCTGGCCTGCCAGATGGCGTACTCAATATCATCCACGGCACCGGCCCAGGCTGCGGCAGCGCCATCGTCAAGCACGCAGACATCAAAGCAATCTCCTTCACAGGCAGCACCCGCGCCGGAAAGGACATCGCAGCCACCGCCGCACCCATGTTCAAAAAGCTCTCCCTCGAGCTAGGCGGTAAAAACCCCAACATCATCTTCGCCGATTGCCACTGGGACAAGATGATGCGCACGACACTACAAAGCTCTTTTGCCAACCAGGGTCAGATCTGTCTCTGCGGCAGCCGAGTCCTTGTAGAAGAATCTGTTTACGACAAGTTTAAAGAAGAGTTCATTGCCCGCGCAAGGAAGCTCACGGTTGGTGATCCCCTGGACGAAAACACCAAACAAGGCGCTGTCGTCAGTGAGATGCACTACAACAAAGTGCTCGGCTGCATCGAAACCGCCAAAGCAGAAGGTGGCAAAATCCTCCTCGGTGGCAATGCCCTCAAGCCCGAAGGCCGCTGCGCCAACGGCTTCTTCATAGAACCAACCATCATAGAAGGTTTGGGCCCAGACTGCCGCACCAACATGGAAGAAATCTTCGGCCCTGTAGTCACCCTCCAGTCCTTCAAGACAGAGGAGGAAGCACTAATGCTCGCCAACGCCTCAGACTACGGCCTGTCCGCAACCATCTGG